>JBBRHV010000044.1:0-18292 GCA_038222225.1 Candidatus Omnitrophota bacterium | reverse complement strand
CCACCTCTGCCGCCTTATGTCCGCCTTCTGTAACCATCTTGACCGCTGATATCTTGAACTCCCGGTCAAACCGTTTCTTTTTTCCGTTTTCCCCTTCCATTGGACACCTCCGTTTTTTGAGCTGGTCTTTATACTAAAACCATCTCTTCGTTATGTCCACTTTTTCGGGGGAAGATCAGCAACATCATGACTACAATGGACACCTAGAACAGGGATTCAAAAATCGCTCAGGGAGGTATCTGTGGAGCCTCATTAAACTATATTGGAGGCACCCCCTTTGAGGTACGGGGGGGGGTCGTGCTATTTTTGTGCTAAAAAATATGACAAATGGTATCAAAATGTAGCAATGAATGATTTGGAGATTTTGAGCGAGGAAAAAATAAATGTGCCCAAATGAACAAACCTGAATAGTTTACGCTAACACCACTAAAAAGAAATGGTGCCGAGGGGCGGAATTGAACCGTCGACACAAGGATTTTCAGTCCTCTGCTCTACCGACTGAGCTACCTCGGCAACAAAAAAATTTCATGAAACCTGTGCTGAGTGTAACGAAGTGCTACCTCGGCATCACCAAACAAAAACACATCTTACCGTTTCCACTCCTGAGGTCAAAGCTCACCCGACACCCTGCTCACGGACCTTCAGAATCCTGCCTTCCTCATAAACTGCACCAGACCGCCATGCCCTGCACTTCCAAATCCTCTTAAGCCAATTTTCTACGAATGGATGTTTTTAAAGAAGGCCTTATTTTAATGAACTCCCTGCCTCTTGTCAATACTAGAAATTTTCTTCTCAGCTCCCTTTCTCGAGGCGGCTCACAATTTTCATATACACATCCTGCGCGATCTTGATCCGCGGAAATACCGAGCGCCGGGCTTTGACCGCCAGCTTGGCCCCCTCATAACCGATCCTGGAAACCGTAACCGTTAATTTCGTGCTCTGAAGCTCGACAATCATGATCCCGGCCCCTTCGCTTTCTTCCACAATAACGCCCATCAGACTGACCACCTCGCGCGACGCCCGCCAGACTTCGTCCATAGCATAATCATTCAGCATCCCTTCCACCGTGTCCGGGCTGACCACATATCCGCCTAAAGCCCCTACCCCTCCGACCACCAAATACACGCACCCGTTCAAAGCGATCATCAAGACAGCGATCAAGCTCAACACAACATTTTTGCGGACAGCCGAAATTCTCATTCAAATCTCCTTTAATGATTAAGCATGAAAAATATTTTTCAATTTTGCTTGCGCGGCCGCCTCTTCTTCGGATTCCAGTTCACGCTTCCACGGCTGCATCGTTACAAACAATGCGGCAATCAAGGCGATCCCGATCCAGTCCCGACCGATCAAAATAATAGAAACCCAGGGATATCCCCCATAAGGAGCCTTTACTTCATTATAAAAACTGTTCATTAAAAGAACCGTCAAGACCGTCGGCGCAATAAAACGCACGCACACATCCCACATCGTCGTCATCGTAATTCCGCCGGCGTGATTGATATGCTCCCTCAAACGGTGGGCCCCGAAAATCCAGCCGACTAAAATACACTCCAAAATCCCGATAATGACCAGCCCGTAGTTGGTGACAAAATGATCCAGGATGTCCACCCAGAACAGTCCGCTTTCGGCTGTGAAAATAATACTGCCCAAAAACCCCGTCAAACACACAACCGAAACCACGGTTTTACGCGAAAAATGGAATTTATCAATCACCGCCGCGCTGAACGCCTCAACCAAAGAGATGCCACTGGAAATCCCGGCCAGGACCAGCACCGAAAAAAAGATGACCCCAAACGTCCTGGCGGCAAAAGCCGGCATATTGCTGATCGCCTCAGGATACGTCACAAAGGCCAATCCGATCGACTCCGTTACAACCTCGCCGACCGGCTTGCCAGTGGCCTGCGCCATATACCCTAAGGTCCCGAACACGGCAAACCCTGCAATAAATGAAAACAGGCCGTTGCCCACACTGATCACAACCGCGTCCTGAACAATATCCGCCTTACGCGGCAAATACGAGGCATAGGTGACCATGATCCCGAAGGCCAGCGACAGCGTGAAAAAGATCTGCGAAAACGCGTCAATCCAGATCTGGGGTTTCGTCAACAGTGAAAAATTCGGGTTTAGATAGACATGAACACCCTCCATCGCGCCCTTTAAATTCAGGCTCCAGACCACCAGCACTCCGATCAGCCCGAATAACAACGGCATAAAAATCTTATTGGAGCGCTCAAGCCCTTTTTGCACACCAAAAAACACGATCACCCAGCAAACGCCCCAGACCGCCGCTAAACTCAGCAGAATCGGCGCCCGGATATCTCCGATATGCATCGGGCCCTCAGAAACCTGCAAAAACTGCTGAAAGAAAAAGGCCTTGGTATCTGTTCCCCAAGAAAGATTCGCTGAAAAAAAGACATAATTCAAACACCAGGCGATCACCACCGAATAGTAGAGCATGATCCCGTACATCGCGCAATTGACCGCCCACCATCCGCACCACTCCCAATGACGGCTAACCTTAGCAAAACTCATCGGCGCGGATCCCCGCATTTTATGCCCGAGGCCAAACTCCAAGATCATCAACGGAATCCCCACCACAAAAAGCGCGATCGAATAAGGAATTAAGAACGCGCCTCCGCCGTTCTTATAACAAAGATAGGAAAAGCGCCAGATATTGCCAAGCCCGACGGCAGAGCCCAAGGCGGCAAGAATAAAACCCATCCGCGAACGCCACTGCGGCCGGGGATGATGGACTTCGCTGAATTTGATCTGTTTGTTCATACAGGACGATCTAACCCCGACGGCGTGATGAAACCTCGAAAAAATCCCATCGCTCGGCCTTCCGGGGAGATTCTGCCACTCAAGACCCAGGTTGAAAAATAGTTCAGGCGCATGGATGCGATCAAGCATCCATGCGCCATTCTGTCATTCTAATAGGCTTATATTAGAACAATTTTAATGCATATTGAAGGATAAAAGCAGAAAAAACAATGGAGACCATAGACATCAATTTGATCAAAATATTGATGCTCGGGCCTGATGTGTCCTTGAACGGATCCCCGACAGTATCGCCCACAACCGCAGCCTTATGACAGGCCGACCCTTTACCGCCCAAGTTGCCCTCTTCGATATATTTCTTGGCATTGTCCCAAGCACCGCCGGAATTGGCCATCATAACAGCCAAGACAAACCCCGACGCTGTTGCGCCCATCAAGAGGCCGCCTAAACTATTAACGCCAAGCAAAAGGCCGATGGCGATCGGCGCAACGATCGCCAGCATCGCCGGAACGACCATCTCTTTAAGAGCTGATGTTGTGACAATATCCACGCAGCTTGCGTAATCCGGTTTTCCGGTTCCTTCCATGATCCCGGCAATTTCCTTAAACTGACGGCGAACCTCCACTACCACTTGTCCGGCCGCGCGCCCTACCGCGCTCATGGTCAAAGCCGAGAACACAAACGGCATCATCACCCCGATAAAAACACCGACCAGAACATTCGGATCCAGCAGGTCCAACACCACTGTTCCTCCCGCGATCTCGATCTGGCCCTTAAACGCCGCGATCAGCGCCAGCGCCGTTAACGCCGCTGAGCCGATGGCAAAACCTTTTCCCGTCGCCGCTGTTGTGTTCCCCAAAGAATCCAACGCGTCGGTTTTCACGCGAACCGCCGGCTCGAGTCCTGCCATTTCCGCGTTTCCACCGGCATTGTCAGCAACCGGTCCATAAGCATCCGTTGCCAGGGTGATGCCCAAAGTAGAAAGCATACCAACCGCAGCGATCCCGATGCCGTACAGCCCTGCGAATTTAAAACTCAAAAGAATGGCCACGCCGATCACCACCACCGGCAGCGCCGTCGAAATCATCCCCACCGCCAGACCTGAAATAATGACCGTTGCCGGACCTGTTTCAGAAGATTGAGCGATCTTTTTTGTCGGACTGAAATGAGATGACGTGTAATATTCCGTCAGAAATCCGATGATCAATCCTGCCACCAAACCGCAGATAATAGCCCAGAACACACCCATGCCGCCGGGTCCCAATACCACCCAGACCGCAAAAAATGAGCAGGCCACCACCAACGCAGAGGCAACCCAAACACCTTGATGAAGGGCCTTCAACAGTACCTTTTGAGAGGTCTCTTCACCGGTGCGGACAAAAACCATCCCGATCATCGAAGATAAAATACCAAAAGCTGCTATGATCATCGGCAGCACCAGCCCCGGAAAACCCATACCGGCGGCAACACCCAAAGACGCTGTCGCAACGATCGAACCCACATAGGATTCAAACAGATCAGCCCCCATCCCGGCCACATCACCGACATTGTCCCCGACATTGTCGGCAATAACCGCCGGGTTTCTGGGATCATCTTCCGGAATCCCGGCTTCAATCTTACCGACCAAATCCGCCCCCACATCCGCCGCTTTGGTAAAGATCCCGCCGCCCACGCGTGCAAACAGAGCCAGAAAACTTGCCCCTAAACCGACCGTCAGCATAACGCTGGTAATCGCTGTCGGCTCATCCATTCCCACCGGAAGCGCATGTGTCGCGTAATACCATTTGAGGAAAAAATACCAAACCGTAAGATTCGACAAAGCAAACCCAACGACCGAAAAGCCCATCACCGAACCCGACGAGAACGCGACTTTTAGTCCTTCATTCAATGAGGATCGGCAGGCATTCGCGGTCCGTGCGGACGCCGCTGTCGCGATCTTCATCCCGCAGAATCCTGACAACCCGGAAAAAAATCCTCCGGTTAAAAACGCGATCGGGACAAAAAACGACAATGTTTTTGCAAATGCCAAAATGACCAAAATAACAAACACCACCGCAAAAAAAACAGCCACCGCTTTATATTGACGGTTCAAAAAAGCTGCCGCCCCTTCGCGAACCGCTGCGGCGATCTCTTTCATTTTATCGGTGCCCTCATCCTTCTTAAGGATCCTGGTCGTTAAGAAGGCTGCTAATACCAACGCTGCGATCGAAAAGGTTGGCACTAACCAGAATAGATCAGTCATGTTTTCCTCCCCCGTGTTGATGTTGCAATCTTGTTTTCTCTAAAATGAACTCCAGAAAAAAACCGTTTATCACGCCTGCCGGACGATCTAAAAGATTATCCTTTATTGGGCTTACGGCCATGATTGGCTTTTTTGGAACGCCAATTTAGTTTTCCTCGACGTTTTTTCTTACTCATCATTCACTCCTTCGATTAATAATCCATTTCATACCGATAAGACATAAACCATATTTATATATCATTTCTGGAAAAAATCAAGGATTAAAACGCCTCTTCCCGCGATTTTAACGTTTGCAGTGAATTTTTTGCCAAAAATGAGGATAATTCGCCCACATCGTTCAAAATGATTTCTGCGCCATTCGCCCTCAACTCTTCCTCTGAACAAGACCCGGTCAAAACCGCGACCATGGCCACCTGCGCCCTTTTAGCCGTTTGGACATCCACATCCATATCCCCCACATACAGCAGCTCTTCTTTGGAAACCTCCAGCTCGCTCATAAGTTGAAGCAGGATATCAGGATACGGCTTAGCCCGCGCCACTTCATCCCCGCACAAAATCCGTTTAAAAAAATGAACCATTCCCAAATGCTCCATCACGATCATAGAAAACTGCTTTGGCCGGTTGCTGACAATGGCCATCTGATAACCTTGCGCTTTAAGTATTTCCAGCGCCTCCAAGGCCCCGGGCAAAAAGGAAGACCCCCGCAACAGAGCCTGCGCATGATACTCACGATACCGCGGCATCGCCCGTTCAATGCGCTCCGGTCCCACAAACGTTTGAACAAGGTGGCGGTCTCCCAACCCCACAGCCCGCTTGATCACATCCCCGTCAATACTGGGCAGCCCAAACTCCTTCATCAAATAATTAATGCTCTCTTCGACGGCAGGATAAGCATTGATCAGCGTTCCATCCAGGTCAAAGGCAATCGTCTTAAACATCAACAGCGCTCCTAAAATTTAAACCCCGCATATTACTGGGGATTGACAACCCCTCCGGAAACAATAAATTTCGCCGCTTCCTCAATCGAAATATTCGTCATAATAATATCTTTCCTTCGGATCATCACGGCAAATCCGGTAAGGGGACTAGGCGAACTGGATATAAAGACATTACATAGATCTTCGCCGGTCAGATCTTTTAGCTTTTGACATGTTTCACTGGTCAAAAATCCGAAAGAATAAATACCTTTGCTAGGATACTGGACGATCACCGCTTCTTTAAATCCCAGCCTTCCGCGCGAAAAGAAAAACCCGGCGATTTCTTTAAAAGCGGGATACACTTGCTTAAAAAACGGCAGATGCAAAAGAAGCTTCTCAGCAGCCCCGTGCAGCTTGGCTCCAATAAATTGAGTCGCCAAAAAACCAATGACAACGATCAGGACCACTCCAAAAAGAAGTCCAAGACCAGGAATATAAAAACCGAAATAATGTTTAAAAAACGGCTGAATATAATCCCCGAATAATCCGTCGGCAAATCCAATCACCCAAATGAACAAAAACACCGTTAAGGCCAACGGCAAAAACACCATCAATCCGGAAACAAAATATTTTCTAAGACTTGCCCACATGCTGTCCTCCTCTTCTCTGATGACACTCAGACACTACGACACTGGCCACTAAAAAACAACAATAAACAAATCATAAAAACGAAACACAACAAAACAATGTATTTCCCGCCGCATTTCAATCATATTTCCACAATATTTCTACACCGTCCTCTTCTTTTCTAGTGTCTCAGTGTCCAAGATTATAAAGCCTCGCCATACCAAACCCATATAACACAAGCAGCGTCCACGTATCCCAACCCAGACCCAGGAAAGGGACCTTTTTCTTATTTTTTAAACCAATGAGCGCGACGATCGTCATAATAATTCCCAAGCCGATCGTCCAAAGATGCGAAAGAGAAACCATGCTCAAAAGCGTCCCCGACCGCGCAAAGGCGTCACACACAAATATTAAAAACATGTTCACCATATTGCTTCCGAAAATATTCCCGACCGCCAAGTCCATCTGTCCCAATTTCAATGCGGCTAAGGTCACCACCATTTCCGGCAAAGAAGTGGCAAAAGCCAGAAACAAGGATCCAACAAACGTCCGTCCCCAACCGGTCATCTGCGCGATTTGATCAGCCAAATTGGCCAACCACACCGCCGCAACCACAACCGCAACGGCGCTCACCGACAAACCAAAATAAATTTTTCCCAAACCCCGCTTCGAATCAGCCAGACACTCCTGAGCCGCAGATCCGCAGACCCCGGGATTGCTCTGATAGACAAGCCTGATCCCGATCAAATATCCGAAACACAGCACCCAGCTGCCCAGACTGATCCCCAGTATGGCCGGGATCGCGACCCACTGTCCGGCAAAAATCTCTATTCCGACAACCGCCGCCAACCCGCAGGCCATATACGCCGGCAGGCTCTGGGCCCGTCCGCAGGAAATCAGATCCGTTACCGCTCCCTTGCGGTAATAAATATCTAAAAGAACCAACAGCAGCAGATTAAAATTGTTACTGCCGACCATATTCCCGACGGCTAAATCCGGCGCCTTAAGATGAATTAACGAAACCAAGCTGGCGCCCGCCTCAGGCAATGATGTGATGAACCCCAAAAGCACAACCCCGATCCATACTTTCCCCAACCCTAAGGCATCACTCAAACGATCCGCATAACGCGTCAAATATGTCCCGGCATACAAAATAATCCCGGCACTCACTGCAAACTGAATCCATATCATAACCGTACGTCTCTCTGCTCTTTTTGATAAACATGATCCAAGGATAAGCGAGACATTGTCTCACCTTTCACGCAGCCCGTCAATCTCCCCAACGCGCCGGCTATTTCTTCGCGAAATACATCATCAAAAGCCCGCCAATCGCAACCGCCATTCCCAAAAATCCCTTAACGAATGCGACCACATCCGGCCACCAGGCCAGGATCATCGATACCCCGATGACCAGGATGACCAATCCCGAAATAAAAATCACCTGCAGTTTCTGTTCTTTCGACATCTCTTCCTCCGTTCTCCCTCTTCTCTCTTCTCTCTTCTCTCTTCTCTCATATCTCAGCGTCTCAATGCCTGTTTCTATGGCTGCAGCCCCTTCCACCGCCTATGCATCCACATCCACTGAGCCGGATATTGGCGCACATAGCGTTCGATCAAATGCGTGATCTTCTGGACACACTGAACAATCGCCGGATTCTCTTGTTCCCCTTGCTCGATCTTAATTTCCTCTTCAAAAACAATCCGCTGCCGTCCATCCTCTTCCCGCATGGTAAAAACCGGCATGATCGCGGCCCCAGTTCTCTGGGCAAAGACCACCGGACTGGCTCCCGTGTCCGCCGGATGCCCGAAAAAGTCAACAGAAACCCGCCCCGGAGCGCCAAAGTGCTGATCAAGAAGAACGAAAACAACCGCATTGTTCCTTAAAGCCGTAACCGCCTCGCGAACACATTGCCTGGCCGGCATACTGAAAATGGTCTGCACGCCCGCATCGTTCATTCTCCCCAGAACATACGCGCCGAGCTTCTCATCCCTAAGCCGGCGCATGATCACTGCGACTGGATAACCCTCTTTTGCCATACGGAAGATCATGTGCGGGAAATATCCGAAATGGGCTGTCACCGCCAATACACCGCGTCCACGCGAAAGCGCCTCATCAAGCCTCTGCCGCTCTTCGATCGTAAAACACTTAACCGCCTCAGTCAGGTCCCGTGTCGCGCAAATCATATCGGAAATGACCTGGCCGAAATGCCGGAAACATCCCTTTAATATGCCGTCCTTCTCCTTTGCGCTCAACTTGCTGCCGTAAATAAAATCCAGATTTTTCAAGCCTCTGTGCTTATCCCGTTTGAAAAAGGTCGCATATCCCACCGTGGTTAAAAAAGCCATCGCTCCGTGAATGAACACGGCCGGAGTTTTTCCGACTAACCATAGTAATGCCACCAAAATATTCCACGCGGCCGCACGCCGTAATTTCTTATAGAACGAACTCAAACATCTCCTCCCTTTCGCCTTGCGTTATTAAAACCTTCCAGCAGGATCTTCAATCCTCATGGCCGCAGGACTTCAAGACCCGCTGAATTTCAGAATAAAGACGTTTGATGTCAACCGGTTTTGTTAAGTGGGAATGTGCTCCGGCCAATAATTCCGCCATCACATCATCCGGAGAATTCTTGGATGTGAGAAAAATAACCGGGATGGCCTTGGTGGCTTCGTTCGCCTTGAGGCGCACACAAACCTTACGCCCTTTCATGCCCGGCAAGATCACATCCAGAAGAATAATATCGGGGAGACATTGATCAGCTTTCTCAAAACCTTCTTCACCCGTCGAGGCCGTAATGACTTTGGCCCTTTGCTTCTGAAGCTGAACCTCCAAATACCTCTGGGTCGTAGGATCGTCTTCAACAACCAAAATTATTTTCCCGTTCAACATCGCGATCTACCCTAAAATCTCTTTGACCTTCGCCACCATGAGTTTGGCATGCAGCGGTTTGGTCACATGGGCAATGGCGCCGGCTTCCAGCTCTGCCTGAATATCATCCGGAGAATCCTTGGCCGTCAAAAAAACAACCGGAATATTTTTTGTGACCGCGTCCTCTTTCAAACGGCGGCAAACCTCACGGCCCTTTAAACCCGGAAGGATCACGTCGAGTATGATCAAATCCGGCTTCTGCGCATGAGCGATCTGAATGCCCCGTTCTCCCGAGGAAGCCGTTAACACACTGTATCCGACCGGCAAAAGAATTTTCTTCATGGTCGTTAAGATCCCCTCATCATCATCGACCACCAGCACGCTTTTGCGCATATATTTCTCATCGGGATTGATCAGCATCTTAATTTTTTGCTGGCCCAGATACGCGCTGATCACAATCGCCATGTACAATGACCCCAAAAACAAACTGTTAAAAAATACCTGCTTATCAAACGACTGCAGCCGCACAATATCCGGGAACAAAATAATCAGCCAGATGCCGATCGCAAAAAACACAATATTCCCGAAAATCAAAATGGTGCGGCCCCAGTCCTTGCCGAACGATAATCCCACCGCGCCAAAAAACAGCACCAAGCACATGAGCGCGACCGCCATGGCATAATGATACATAACGGACGTCGCAACCGAGTTCAAATAGTAAATAAACGACACGGCATACAAAAGAGCGAGTGCATAAGAGATCACCGCAATGCTTAAAGACCGTTTCCTCATTGTGCCCATCATGAATTCTCCTTTTTAGCATTCCTTCTAATATTTATATCAATAATAACACCAAACATCAAACACACAAAACAGAAATATACAAAAAAATTCCCATACCGCGTGATCAAAGTCTGTTGATTCCCGGCCACCGGAATGCGGGCATTCAGCTGACCCGTAATGAACGTTTCGTCCCCCGAAGCGTTCTGAATCACGCCGGCCATGCGGCCCGAAGGATGAATAATTCCGCTCACCCCGGTATTGGCGGCGCGGATCATCGGCCTGCGGTTCTCCACCGCCTCAAAAACACTCATCTGAAGATGCAAAAACGGCGCCTTGGTCCTTAAGAACCACGCGTCATTGGTGATGTTGACCAAGACCTGCGCCCCGGCACGCACCATCGCTCTGGACACATGCCCGACCGTATCCTCAAAACAGATCAAAACCGACACCCCCACCTTGGGATTTCCTAAAACAAAGACCGTCTTTTCCCCTCCGGGTGAAAGATCCTCCATCGGCACGAAATATTCAATAAAACTCAATACGGGTCTCAGCGGTATAAATTCGCCGAACGGGACCAAATGGATCTTGTCATAGCGTCCAATCTCTTTGCCCTGGGACGAAATCAGCACCGCGGAATTGAAAAACTGATTCCCGTCCTGGCTTTCAGTCCCCAGCAGGAGCGGGGTTTTTAACTCTTTGGCCAGTTGGCGGGCTCGCTCAAAATATTGCGGCGACTCCCAGCGGTAACCCGGAAGCGCTGTTTCCGGCCATATGATCACATCCACATCACCTGACCGGCCGACCGCCTGACGTGACATGCGCTCCAACTTATCCATGATGCGCTCCCAATTCGCAGGAACCCATTTTTCAGCCTGTATGACATTCGGCTGAATGATCGTCACTTTCAAAGAACGCGCCTCTTTCGGCAAAAACGCGTTTTGCGAAAGCGAATAAAAACCGTAAGTCAAAACTCCCGCTAAAATAAAAATGGAAAATCCGGCTAAACGCCAGACGGCAAGCGGACGCTCGGCCCGCTCCTGTCCCAAAATATAACGCAGCGTCATATTGATAACAACCAGAACAAAGGAAATCCCAAAAACTCCGACGATATCCGCGATTTGAATAACCGGCAGGGTCTGATACTGGCTGTGCCCCAAACAGGCCCAGCCGAATCCGGAAAAAAGCGTGGCCCGCAAAAATTCCGCCACGACCCAACTGGAGGCAACCATAACGGCTTGAATGCTCCCCGGCAAAAGACGCGAACGCCAAAACACATATAAAACACCAAAAAACGCCGGATAAAGCGCCATGTACAAATTGAATAACACCATGCCCGGCAAGGTCGCGTGGATCAGCCACCCGAACATTCCGAAAGAATACACCGCGCCGAAAAAATATCCAAGCCGGAACCCTTGCCGCACGGTTTTCCCGTCAAGGGCAACAAAAAAAGGGATCAGGGCCAGCCAAGCCAAAAATCCAAAATTATAAGGAGGATGCGACAGGATAAGAAGCACTGCCGAAAAGACGGTCAATCCTGCGTCACGCGCAGGTGAGGGTTTTTTCAAAACATTTAAAATCATGCGTTACTTTTGCACATTTCATGCTTTTGCGGAATTAGAAGCGCGTCTCCAAAAACCTCAATTACAAATGCCCAATATGTCCTTCATTTAAATTATGGAAAAAAAGAAATAACGTAAATCCGCCCCAAAACAGAAAACTTATTGCCCCTCGATTTTCATAGCCAACATTTAAACCCGCCACCACTCCCCCTAAAACAAATCCGACTAAAATAAAATACCCCACATACTTTAATGCGGACTTCCATCCCTCATTAAAATAAACGATACCGAGCATGACGATTGTGATGGAAACAAGAACAATACCCCACACAATAAATATCCTTTTCTATCCCAAATCGTATCAGACACGACTTATTTTAGGTCTGCCCCAATATACCTATCCTCCGCAGCACTTTTTATACTTCTTACCACTGCCGCAAGGGCAGGGGTCATTACGCCCGACCTTCTCGCCGGAACGCTGAACCGGCTGCGGTTTGGACGGCGCTTCCTCTGCCTTCTGAGCACCGAACGCCTGAGGTGCCGCCGCCTGCACCTGATTACGGTCCAGACTTGAAAAATCATTATGGATCAGGTTTTGCGGCACAGAATCAAAAACCCCCTTCATGCGGGTTTGTTGCAAAACAGGACGCAATTTGAAAACAAGCTCCGCGACTTCCTGATAGATCGAGGCAAACATCATTTGAAACATTTCAAACCCTTCCCGCTTATACTCCAAGATCGGGTCACGCTGCCCATACGCCCGCAGTCCCACGCTTCCCCGCAGCTGATCCATCGCGTAAAGATGATCTTTCCATTTAACGTCGATCGTATTGAGAAACACCATTTTTTCCATGCTGCGCACAGCCTCTGCCCCCAGGTCTTTCTCCTTGAAGTCATAGACCTGCAGCAGCATCGCCCGAACCGTATCCTGGGTCTGTTCATATGTTTTGCCCTGAAGTGCTTCGCTGTGAACAGACACGTCACAATGAAACGCGGTCTTCAGAAACAGGATCAATCCGTTCCAATCCCATTCCGCTTCCGGGTTTCCGGCGTATAAATATTTTTCAACCGTCTGGTCAGAAGACAAGGCGATAATTTCCAGGATGCGGTCTTTGACGCTTTCGCTTTCCAAAATACTGCGGCGCAATCCGTAGATCGCCTCCCGCTGTTTGTTCATCACGTTGTCGTACTCGATCAGCTGTTTACGGATCTCAAAATTGAATCCTTCCACGCGCTTTTGCGCGATACTGATCGAACGGCTGATCAACGGATGTTCCAACAGTTGGCCTTCTTCAGCGCCGAGCTTATCCATAATGCCCATCAGCCGGTCCCCGCCGAATAAGCGCATCAGGTCATCTTCCAGTGAAATGAAAAATTTTGATGAACCCGGATCGCCCTGACGACCGGAACGCCCCCGCAACTGATTATCAATACGCCGTGATTCATGGCGCTCGGTCCCCAACACATGCAGGCCGCCAAGCTCAACCACGCGCTCATGTTCCTGAAGGGTCTGCGCGCGGAATTCTTCCAAAAATTTCTTCACCCGCCTTTGATGAGCTTCTTCACTTTCCTCTGAACCGCGTTCTTCTTGGGCCAGGCTTCGCTCCAGAAAATCAGCATTTCCTCCCAGCACAATATCCGTTCCGCGGCCCGCCATGTTCGTGGCAATGGTCACCGCCTTGAACCGCCCGGCCTGCGACACGATCTGCGCTTCACGTTCGTGATATTTGGCATTTAAAACCTGATGGTCAATGCCCCGCTGTTTGAGCAAAGACGAAAGAATTTCAGATTTCTCAATGGAAATGGTTCCCACCAGAACCGGTTGTCCCCGCCGGTAAAACTCATCAATTTCATCCACGACCGCCTGATATTTTTCCCGCACGGTTTTATAAATGCAGTCATTGAAATTTTTACGCTGCAGCGGGCGGTTGCTGGGAAGCACCACCGTTTCCAGCTTGTAAATCTCCTTGAACTCATTGGCTTCGGTGTAGGCCGTACCGGTCATGCCGGCCAGCTTTTCATACATGCGGAAATAATTTTGGAATGTGATGGTCGCCAGCGTTTGGTTCTCCCGCTCGATCTTAATACCTTCTTTCGCTTCGACCGCCTGGTGCAAACCGTCTGACCAGCGCCGGCCAGGCATCATGCGCCCGGTAAATTCATCCACAATAATCACTTCTCCGTCACGGACCACATAGTCAACGTCACGCTTGAAAAATTCCTTGGCCTTCAGGGCCTGCAAAATGTGATGGCGGTATTCCACGGTTTCCATGTCATGCATGTTATCGATGCCGAAAGCGCGTGAGGCCTTTTCCTCACCCTGTTCGGTGAGCGAAACGGATTTTCCTTTTTCATCCGAAACATAATCATATCCCTTGGTCAGGTCATCCAGTTCCTCGCCGCGATGCTTGGCCTCGATCTCATCGCCTTCGGTCAAACGGATCCCTTTCATGCCCCGTGCGATCTCATGGGCCTGATAGTAGGTCGTGGTCGCCGCCTCGGCCGGGCCGGAAATGATCAAAGGCGTACGCGCCTCATCAACCAGAATACTATCAACCTCATCCACCACCGCGTAATGATGTTTGCGCTGAACCATCTCCCGCCGGTAACTCACCATATTGTCCCGCAAATAATCAAACCCGAACTCATTGTTGGTCCCGTAGGTAATATCACTACCGTAGGCTGCTTGACGCTGCGGCGGGGTTATATTATGAACGATCACCCCGACCGAAAGGCCCAAAAATTCATAGATCGGTCCCATCCAATCCCGGTCACGCTGAGCCAGGTAATCATTGACCGTGACCACATGCACGCCTTCGCCTGTTAAGGCGTTCAGATAAACCGAAGCGGTACACACCAGAGTTTTCCCTTCACCAGTGGCCATCTCCGCGATGTTGCCTTCGTGAAGGATCATGCCCCCGACAAGCTGAACATCATAATGACGCAATCCCAAAACACGGCGGCTGGATTCTCTCACCAGGGCAAAGGCTTCCGGCAGAAGGTCCTTCAACGACTTGGTTTTGACAACTTTAAATTCCGCGTTGATCTTTTCTAAACGCAGTGAGATCTCTTCGCGCAGATCATTGGACTCCGCCTTCATATATTGAGCCTCTGCCTGATCTAATTCAGACTGCTTCTCCTGAACCGCCTGGCGATAACGCTCACGCAGCTGGCCGGACTTCGCCTTCAAGTCCACGTCGGAAGCATTCAGCATCTCAGCTTCAAACCCGTTGATCAATGAAACCGTCGCGGCCATCCGCTTGATCATTGAAATCGACGGCAACGGAATATCATAGGGGACATGAATATTGACTTTGGGCTCCAGGCGGTCAACCGCACGCTGGGCGTTTTTTACAGCAAAATTTCGTATTAAAAAATCAAACATGGCTGTTCCTTATTCTGGTTTCCAGCGTAAAAACGCTTCAATAAACATCGTAATATCCCCATCCATAATTTTCTGCACGTTGCCGGTCTCAACATCGGTGCGATGGTCTTTCACCATCGAATATGGGTGCATGACATACGAACGGATTTGGCTTCCCCATTCGATTCTTTGTTTCTGGCCGTACTCTTTGGCCAGGACCGCTTCCTGTTCCTGGCGTCGCTTCTCATAGAGCCGGGCCTTTAAAATTTTCATGGCCATGGTCTTGTTCTGCAGCTGGGAACGCTCATTCTGGCACTGAGCCACGATCCCGCTGGGAAGATGCGTAATGCGCACCGCTGAGTCGGTCGTGTTCACGCTCTGTCCGCCCGGGCCCGAAGAACGGAAAATATCAATACGCAAGTCGTCTAGATCAACCTCGATCTCGGCGTCCTCATCCACTTCCGGGATCACATCCACCGAGGCAAAGGAGGTGTGCCGGCGCTTATTGGAATCAAAAGGCGAGATCCGCACCAGGCGATGAACGCCTTTCTCACTTTTTAAAAGTCCGTAGGCCATCTCACCTTCAATATTGAGCGTCACATTTTTAATGCCCGCCTCTTCCCCATGCAGCTCATCCACCATGCGCACCTTAAACTTATTCAAATCCGCAAACCGCGTATACATACGCAACAGCATGCTGGCCCAGTCACAGGATTCGGTCCCGCCGGCTCCGGCATTGATGCTTAAAATGACATTATTCTTATCAAACTTCCCGCCTAAAAAAGAACGGGTTTCCAGGTCCGTCAATTCCGGTTCCAACGCGCACAGGTCCCGGTAGACTTCCGCTAATGAATCGGCATCTTCAGAACAGATATCGGCCAGTTCATCAAAATCATCTACTTTCTGCAGAAGACTTTCAAAAGGCTCAACAACGGATTTGAGATACTTGAGTTCGGACAAGACTTTATTGGCGGCTTCCTGACTGTTCCAGAAATCCGAGGCGTTTAGCTTTTCCTGCAGCACTTCCATGCGGGCAGACTTCTCCGTCAGATTAAAAAAATCCCGCAACTGAAAGAGTTTTTCGCGAAAAGCCTTAGCTTTTTCTTTAATTTGATCAAACATTGTAATATCTATCCCGACGCCGGAACACCCCATCTTCAGATGGGACATGGAAGGCGTTCCGGTCGGGATTCCGCAGGGCGGAATCTCGAAAACACAGGAACCGTGGACTTCAATCCACGCTGCTCCATATAAATAAGTATTTTAGATTGTAATGGCGAGATATTATAACATAAGCCTCCTGCCGGTCAAGACAGGTTTCCAACCTACGAAGTTGTAACCTACGAAGTTAAAAATTTTCACCAACTGATCAGGGTCTGACATCATGTATCAATCTTATCGCCTTTGATAATTCTCGATCAACTGCAGGATAATGGTCTTCGCGTGCGCGATCAGATCTGCTTCGCTTTCCTCAAACAAAAACGGTCTTAATTGTTCAGCGAATTGTTGAAGCTGGTCTTCAGATAACGACGCTACCCTCGAAAGAATGAGTTCCAAGAGTGGTCCCGTCATACCGAGCGCGTTTGCCACGTTTAGATCAATCGAGTAATTGTGGGACAGCATGAACATAATATCAAATAAATGCCGTGCCCGGTTTTTCTTGATCAAGGCATCGATCTTGTCCGCGAACAGAGCGCCCCGCTCAGTACAAACAACCGGAAACATATTCCCGAATCCCGAGACCAGCAAAGATTCCGTCTTGATGCCCCATTGCGGCCTGTTTGTTTCAAATTTGATGACGATCCCTTCTTTGCGCTGATTCACAGAAAAGATGCCGTACTGTTGTTCAACATCCGGAAAGACAAACTCACCGGCCAGAATATTGTCCCAATGCCGAAAGGCAATGGCCGCGCTCAGGCCTTCATGTTTAAGCCTCTGCTGAATTTGTTTCATGAGATTCTCAAAAGTGTCTTGGGTAATCTCGTCCGTGTTAAAATCAAGGTCTTCGGAGAATCTCTTGATCCGGTGGACAAGCCGTAAATATGTTCCGCCGGTAAAGCACAGGCTCTTGCCTTGCGGAAGCTTATACAGTTCTCTTAAGATCAGGATTTGTAAATATTCACGCAGAATGCCCCGCATCTTTCCCGGCGGCATATCTCTTTGCTGCGCCTCCCGGATGAGTTCTTGCTTCTCAAGCATAAAGCATCTCCTTGACATTAAGACCGTAGAGCTGTGCATAACGCTCAAGCTTTTGGGCGTTCAGACGGTCAACACGTTTCATATCGATCCGTTCCGCCTCTTTATCAAATTTCTGCGCGGACAGGGATTTAAAATACAGATAATCGATGAGTGCTTTTTCAGGCTCGGCGATCAAAATATCAACGCCGTCGTGTTTCTCGATCATATAGCCGCGGAAGGCTTCAGAACAAATACTTCGATAGATAAAAAGTCCATGTGTATTTTTAAACTGCCGCGTGGTCTTGGCGGTCACGGATGTGACGGCCATGGAGACCTCAGGGATCATGCTGTAATACGAAAGGGCGGTCTCCAGTGAAACATACGATGGGGCATACATTTTATTGGCGATAAAAAGATCGGGGATATCTCTCTGTTCGGGGAATGTCAATTCATAAAGCCCTCTTTTTAAGGAGCCGATCCATCCTTGTTTTTTCCATCGGCACAGGTATTGCCGGAGGTGCTCCCGCTTTTCTAAGGGGTAAAGAACACAGATATCTTCAAAAGAAAAGATGTAGTATTTTTTTTGAATGAGCTCTTTATAGGTGTGTTGAAATTGCATATTATCATCTCTGTAAATATACATTATTGTATATCTTGTGAAACAATAATAGCATGTTCATTATGCCCTGTCAAGGTACCGGAGCTACATCATTAACCCTTGAATTTCCAAGCCTTTACCGGTCAAGGTCTATCCGCGTCTGATACTACGAATCCACCCGCGACAGCTGAAGGCCTTGTTGCGCCTCTTCTGTGCCAAACTTGATGCCTTTTTCTAACGGATCCGCTAACCCCAGGATCAGCAACACGCTGTTGATCGGTACAATATCAATAATGACCGGGCTGAACCCCTGAATATCCATATTGAGCAGCGGCTCCATGCCTGTCATATCAAACAAAATCCCCTCCCCTTGA
>JBBRHV010000043.1:0-18383 GCA_038222225.1 Candidatus Omnitrophota bacterium | reverse complement strand
GATCCGACCAGTTCACACCCGCATCACTCATCCTATCAATATCCAGCCAGTTCACCCCCGCATCACTCAATCTATCCAAATCCAGCCAGTTGATTCCCGCATCACTCATCATATCCAGATCCAGCCAATTGATCCCGGCATTCGTCATGGTATTAATGTCGCCCCAAAGAATCCCCGCGTCGCTTAACACATCCACATCCAGCCAGTTGATGCCGACGGTGGTCATATCGCTCATGCTGGTCCAGTTGATGCTGCGGGTGGTCATGACCCCCATGTCCGACCAATTGACGCCGATGCGGCTCATCACATCCAGATCTCCCCAATTGATCCCGGAGTTGCCCATGACCGCCATATCCACCCAGTTCGCGCCGGCGGTGGTCAAAGTGGCTAAACTATCCCAGTTGACCGTGGCAGCCCAGTTGGTGCCGGAACCGGTCATGTAGGCCAGATCCGACCAATTCACCCCGGCGTCGGTCATCTTGTCCATGTCGTTCCAATTCACCCCCGCATCACTTAAAATGTCAATATCCAACCAGTTGATCCCGGTCGAACTCATCGTTGCAATATCGGTCCAGGAGATCCCGGCCGTGGTCATCATTCTCATATTGCTCCATACAATATGCGCATCACTTAAAACATCCAGATCTGACCAGTTCACCCCCGCATCGCTCAGCCGGTCAATATCCAGCCAGTTGACCCCGGCATTGCTCATTTTCCCCAGGTCAGTCCAATTGGCTAAACCCATAGTCAGACCCATTGTTTGCGTAGTACTTTGAATAACATCAATCACTAACCAGTTCACCCCGGCATCGCTCATCTTGTCCATATCCAGCCAGTTCACCCCGGCATAACTCATCGCCCCAATGTCCTCCCAGTTGACAAGACCAGCACTCAAACCACTAAGAGTACCCTGAAGAGTGGTTATTTGTGATTCTGCAGTATCCACATACCCTTCCACCTGATCGGTATACCCCTTGATCGTCGTCAAATCAGTCTTAATCGTCGTACTATCCGCCACCAGCACTCCCACATCCGGCCAATTGATGGTATCGGTTTTTTCCTTAATATCTGTGACATTGGTCCAGTTGATGGTATCGGTCTGGGCCTTGATGACGCCGATGTCCAGCCAGTTGACCGACGTAGTGTTCGTGCTAGCGGTGCTGGCGTTGTTGTATGTTCCAAAACGACTCAAATCAATCGTGGTAAAATCCGAATAGGTTTTGGTCTTGCTCGCATAATAAAGACTAATCGTCGCGTAATAGGTCTGGTTCAAACTCCCGGCGGCCCAGGTATATTTAAAAATATTGCCCGAAGGCGCGCCGAAATTGCCGGTGGTAATGGTGGCTGCGGTAGCTCCGGCAGCAGTATAAATGGTCATGGCGCAGGTATCCGAACCGCCTAGGGTCACCGCCCCTTCCGCTCCCTGCAGCCAGCACAAAACAGTCACGTTGGTGCCGGAACCGCTCCACACAATATCCGCCTTAGGGAGAGTACAGGATTCGACAGTAAAACTGTTTGAAGTCCCAAACGTATGACCAGCGCACGCAGCCCGCAAGGTGTATCCCACACCAGGCTCGGGAATCTGCAAATCATCAAAGGTAGCGCTCCCGCTTGAAACAGTCTTGGTGGTTGTCCCCAACAGGCTGGAGCTTCCAGGATTCGTATCAATCGACAGAACAATGCTCGAGGAGCTGTCGCCGGTCTGGACATTGCCGAACCCGTCATACAACTTAACCACCGGCGAGACCTCTAAAAGCTGGCAGGAAAACGACGTGGTTGGGTTCGTATAAAACGCCACGTATTGCTGACGAATCGTAAACTGCTGAGTCGCGGACCAAGCACCTGCGACACCGGCGGTGTCCCAAAACATGATGCGCCAATAATACGTCGCGTTACTGCTCATTGCTGAACCGGCATAAGAGACATCCGGCATGCGGCTGTTTTCGGCCAATGGGCTGCCCAGCAAGGTTTTGGTCGAATCCCACATGGTGGTGCCAGAAAAGTTAGAAGCGGTATTCACCTGAATTTGATAATAATAGGCGTAATCCGTGGCATCCGGATCATCGTAAACCGCGGAAAATTCCGGGGTTGAATCAGTCACATTGGTCACGGGCGTTGCCTGACCTTCGCAATACGGCGTTTGCGGAGCCGACGGCGCGTAGTTCATTGTAAATTGCTGAGTCGCGCTCCAATCGCCAGCCTGAGCGGTGCCAGTATCCCAGAATCGTATCCGCCAATAATATGCCGTTCCGTTGGAAAGGGCAGCCCCGGCCCACGAAACATCCGTGGAGCGGCTATTTTCACTGAGATTTGACATTGCGGTTTTTCCGGTATCCCACACCCTGCTTCCATTAAAACCGGATGCGGTGTCCACCTCAATTTCATAATAATTGGCCAGATCCGCGGTGTTGACATCATCATAGATCGCGGAAAATTCCGGTGTTGAATCCGACACTTTAGTGACCGGGGTGGTCGCGCCCTCGCAATACGGCGTTGTCGGGGCATTGGCCACTTCGTTGGCAACTTCGTCCGCGCCAATGTCGGGGCTGGTCGCGTCGCGGGAATCAATCGAATCAATATCATCTATAACCGGCAGGTTGGCATCTGAATCCAGATCAGCCCCGTACCCGCCCCAAAGCGTATTGCTGTTATGGCGCGAGTGAAGATTCTCCGTCCCACTCGTGCTGTAAAAATAATCCGAATAACTGTTCTTGTTGGTTTTACTGCCGGTACCCGAGGCAGTTGCGTCGGAAGACACATTGTAGCTCTGGGTCAATGTCCCCCCGGCTGAATTATAAAAACAAGAGCCACCACTGAAGCCAGAGACAGATCCGGCATAAGTATTTGTAACAATCGTAGTCGTAGAAGCCCCCCCATTATATTGACCATAACCCATATAATTCGTGCCAGCAATGCTATAAATTGTATTCGCATAACTATACAAAGTTCCAGCATAGTTTGATATCCCAGAAGCCTTAAACAAGCTCCCCGTGGAGGTAATCGCATAAATAATTGAATTACTTATATACCCCGTTCTCCCTCCCGTCATATTGTAACGGCAGCCCGTAACCTCATACTGACCTGATGCCGAAATATAATGAATGATCATTTTATCTAAACGCTGATAAGTTGCGGTAGAACCAACAAAAACTCCGCTAATATCCCCACTACTACATGATGCAGAAGCCCCTGAAATCTCAATACCGGTGAGACGGGTATAATCGTTTTGAATATAAACAAAAGCGGTCGCAGGACACGTGGTCGGGACGATGCGCACACCGGTCCCTTCTACACCGGTATGGCGCTGGGTGGCACCGGCCTCCGTGGTAGTAGCGGAATAAATCGCGACATAGCGTGTTGCGTCAGTGGTATAACCGGTCACGCTCGGAGATTCAACAAACGCGCCGTCGTTGTAGAGGACCAAATTCATCTGGACGCCGTTTGTGACCAAATTCTGCGGTGTCCCGGAAATCGCGGATGTGATCGAATTGTACGCCCGCTTGATAGAGGTAATCAAAACGTCAGAAATATCAGCCGGCATACGGAAATTATCATCTCTGACGGTATAGCCACAACCACTTGACCGGGCAACAATGTGGTAGTTGATGCCGCCAGCAACAATGATATCGCCAACACCGATTTTGTTGTCCTGGCAAGCATCCGTGACGGCGGCTCCAGCTATTACACTCAAATAAGCGGCAGTTTTAATGTCAGAGGAGTTTGTCCCCACGGAATAATAATACGGCTGGGCGTCGATCAGGCTGATATAAGGCTCATTGCCCGACGAATCCGCGGTATTAATTGTCCAATATTCAGCACCTGATGGCGCAGTATTACTTATATCTTTCCCGCTAAGCAAAACTAGCATGGTCGTGCCGCTGGTGACAATATAATTGCTGGGGGTAAGGGCGGCTTCGGACGTATACCATGTAGCGGTAGTCGCCTTATTGGCCGTGCGGAACGTAACAACAGATGTCACGGATCCAAGAGCGCCGTCATAATTCGCCTCTTGATTACCGGCGCCGATGGGGGTTGACCACACATATTTCCCCATTTTAAGATCATCGGCCGTTGAACACGTTAAGGGCTTAAGATACAATTCCAATTTCTTGGGCTGGGAGGAAACCCCAGATGTATTAAACTCCAGAAAACCTCGATAAACCGTATACGGCGAAGTCCCCGACTGACCAACTGTAAAAGACGTGCCAGCAGTGCTATAACCGCTCGATGTGTTGCGAGCATTACTATAAGAAGCTGCGTGTGATCCATAAATATGTCCATCGGTAGTCGCGGCAGTGATATTGGTCGGGTCGAGCTCAACCGGATAGGCGGCGTCTTTGAGCCAGGCGAGCGGAAATTGAACCTTGACACTGAACGTTGTCATCTTTTCTTGTGCTGCGTCGTTCAGCACCGGATCCTTGGGACTTGGGACTTGGGACTTGGAGCTTGTCTCTTTTCCCTTGGAAATAATAAACCACCCTTTAACCCGGTCATTCTTCGCGTCTTCACCCGTGGGCGTTGTCCACCACCACTGCTGTTCGCCTTCTTTGTCGCGGAACGAAACATCGGTGGATTTGAGTTCAGTCATTCCATCCCATAGTTTACCATCCACATAAATATCGAGGTCAGTGGTAAATTCTAAACCTAATTCGATGAGGCTTTCGTTATTTGTTCGTCCATCCTCCCCCGTCCATCTTCCCTCGTCTTTCGGGTCAATCACTTTATCCAACGACGCGATGCGCAAAATTTTTATGAACCGGGTTCCAGTAGGAGTATAACGAAAATCTCTTCCCGGGCCGTAGGCGTCTTTCCATTCAATATAACCGCCATCAGAGAAAACCTCCTTTTCTCCGTTGGCAACCTGGCCTTCCACCGCTTGCGGTTGGGCGATGAGTTGGCTCTCGCCTTTGGCGCTGACCAGATTTAAATCCAGCGGCATGGCGCTAAAGGTATGGCCGTTTTTCTGAAGTTCAAGAATTTTCTTTGAGCCAAAGGTCTTTTTGACAAAGGCCTGATAATCCGCATCCACCATCTGGTAGTCCCACTTTTCAACTGAAACCTGAAGGGGATTCAGGAGTCGAGGGTCGAGGGTTGCGACCTGTGACTTGTGACTTGTGACTTGTGACTCCTCAACCGGCTGCCAACGGGTGTCAATATCTTCCCACTTGCCGTCTTTTTGGTAATGGACCGGGCCGGCCTTGATAATCGTCTGCTGCGAGCCATCCGGACGGATGAATTTCTTGACGGTTTGTTTGCGCTCAGATTCAATTTCGACAGAACCCTTGGGCAGCCCCGGCACCGATGGATAATCCTCATAGACATGGATCTCTTCCTCAGGCATGTCTTTCCACGGATCGGATTCTGCGGATTGAGTATCTAATAAGGAAGAACTGCTGGAATCAACAGCCGGGTCTCCGGCTAAGGAAGGCGCAGGACGGTTTGCAGCAAACATCCACAGGGCAGCAGCACACAGAACAAAGCCTGCGCGCAACCCAACAGCTGCGTGAGATCTGTACCCTGTTTTCTTTGCCCCGAAGAAAAAAGCCTTTAAATGTTTACGACCAAACCCTGCCATGTTGTTTGCGTTATCCTTAACCTTTTTGGTTCAACTTACGTTTCACACATCCTGCCGATGTGCCCTAGCCCCCTAGGTCACAACTCCCTCACCATGAATATTGTTTACCAAAATCTTTCTTTATATCCTTTTCAACTCGCATCCCCTTCACCTGAGACCGGACATACAGCTTGGCCTCCAGCACCTTTTCGTTAACCAGCGGCAGATCATCCGCATTGGGATTTAAAAACAAATACTTTTCATAATGCTTGATCGCCATAGGAAAATCTTTTAAGTAATCCCCTGCGACAAACGCCAAATTGAAATGCGCGTTGGCGTCTTCCGGATTGAACTCCAGCGTTTTCTGATACTCTGCGGCTGCCTGCTCATACTCCCCCTGATGAAAAAAAATATTGCCCATATTGTAATGCACCCGCGCTTCATCTTCCTTGATCTGCTTTTGGGTCTCTTCCATATCGGAAAGCATCGAGACCACATCCAGGCCTGAAGCAGCCGGCGAAAGCGTTTGTGCGATTCGATCCTCCGGAACCTCCATGGAATCCAGTTCGTCTTTGGTGATCCCCAATTCTTCATAGCTCACAAATTTTTTCTGTTCCTGAGCCAGCACTTCCTGCTTTTTCATTTCATCCTCAAGCTCCTGAATACGGGTATTCAATTCTTTCTCGCGATTCTGCATGCGTTCGCTCAACTCGTTGATCCGCTCGTCATAACGCTCTTTCACCTTTCCCACATCTTCGGTTTGTGTATTGAGCTGCTCGATCTGGCCTTCGAGGGACACTGTCCGATTGCGGTCCAAACGGTTCTGGCCGCGCAAAATGCGCAACTGCTCCTCAAATTGATGATTCTGTTCCAACAGCTTTTTGTTCTGCTCAATGGCCTGACGCAGCGCACGGCTGGTCTTTGAAATCTCGGCTTCCGTGATCACCGCTCCCTTCACCTCCGGCGCTTCCACAACCGCCGGGACATCAACCACCGGGACATCAACCACCGGTACATCCGGCAGCGAAACGACAACCTTCTCGGCCGGCACAACGCCCTCGCTCTTTTCATAAGTCGTTTTGGCCTCACCGGCCGCAGGGGAACCTTCAGGCGCATCCTCCAACTCCAGATCCGATTCCATGAGCATCACTTCAGACTCCTGAACAGCCTCCTCACTCGCTTGCACGCCCTTCTCCACGGCGGCATTCATCTGGGCAAAAAGCGGAACATTCCATCCGGCGAGAACAACCGCAAAGATGGCTGTCGTCAGCAACACCTGAGGAACTTTATTTGAAAAAACGCGTTTCATTTTATTCCTTGAGTTTCAGTTTTGACGCCGCAGATTCCTGCTCCGGCGTCTTGTAACCCATATGTTTTTTGACTTGTCCGCGGTATTCATTATATTGGTCTTCATCCCCCTTGATGATATGCGGAGTAATAAAGATCACGATCTCGGTCGATTCGATCGACTCGCTTCTTGATTGAAAAAAATTGCCTAGAAACGGCAGATCCATCAAAACGGGAACTCCCCGGTTCACCGAGACTTTATTGTCTTTTTTAAGCCCTCCCATCACAACGGTCATCCCGTCCTTAACCATGACCGTTGTCTCAATCATCGTCTTATTCACTTTAGGGATCCCGCCTCCGGCTGACGCGATTGTTCCGGTCACCGTTGAAATTTCGGGCTTCATGACGATCGTAATAAAACCATCATCATTAATTGTCGGGATCACGCCGAGCTTCAAACCCACATCCACAAAACGGACATCTTCCGATGTGATCGCGTTTTCACCGGTTCCCGACGTGGTCGAAATAATATAAGGAACCGTATCCCCCACATGGATCTTGGCCTCTTCATTATTGGTGACCAGTATTTTCGGATTGGACAAAATCTTAGTGTCACTCACCTGCTTGAGCGCCCGGATGCGCGCTTCAAACCCGTCGCCATCCATAAAACCGATCCCGATGCGTCCATACTTGGAAAACAAATTGTCGGATGAGGCCAGATTGTTTTCATCCAGCATGAAGGAAGAAAATTTTACATCCTTGCTGGCAAATTCCGCATCCCAATCGATCCCGAAATCCATCTGCGGCTTAAACACGACCTGAATGACCCGCATATCAACCAGAACTTCTTTGGTCGCCACATCCAGGCCCTTGATCAATTTTTCAACCTCGGTTTTGCGCCCGGAATAAGCCCGCACAATGACCGAATTGGTTCTCTCATCCGCGGTCACCGAACCCACGGTATTGGCGTCGACTTTGGCCTTGAGCTGATCAACAATACCCACGGCCTTGGCATACTGCAGCGAATAGACAATCGTCTCCAGCGGGTTCTCGATCTGGCCGATAATCATTTTCATCTTATCAATCGATTCCGGCGTATCAATCAGAACCACCGAACCGGTATCCTCATCGATGATGACCCTTCCCAATGTGCTTTTCACACCCTCCAGCGCCGACAGCACATAGGATGGTTTGGCATACTTGAGCGTGATGATTTCAACAATATCTTTTTCGTTAAATCGGCGGCCATACATATATTCATATTCCTGATCAGTAATGACATGAATGATGTCCCGTTCGACATGATAAGCCAGTCCGTTTGAAATGAGCGCGATATCGAGGGCATCCTTGATTTTGACATTTTTCAGATACAAGGTGACCCGCCCCTGAACCTGACTGGATGTCACTAGATTAAAATCCCCTTTCAGGGCCAAAAATTTCAAAACATCGACAACATTCATCTCCCGCACATCAAGCGTGATCTCCCGATCCAAGCGTGCCATCAATTCTTCTTCGGTCTTACTGATCACAATCTTTTTAGGCATGAAATTTTCTCCGACCGGAACCTTCTTAGAGTCCTTAATAAAATCCCTGGCCGCATCGCCGGGAAGCGCCTGGTCCTGGCCGGTTTGCTGCTGACCAGCTTGCTGCTGACCGGCTTGCTGCTGACCGGTTTGCTGTTGTCCGGTTTGCTGCGGCGCAACTCTCTGCCCAGGCGCAGGCTGTGCCAAACTATCGGCTGCCGGCAGAACCGTTAATAGGCCCGCCAACAGGACGATCACGGCCACCTCCAGCACAATACGTCTTGTCTTTAACCCTTGATGTTTCATAGCCTCATTTCCAGTTGTTCACCCTGAAATTCAACGACAATACTGTCGGCATAGATCGAGGTCACCACCACCTCATTGACCCGATCCCCAGGGCGCAAAAAATAGGTGACGCCGCTTCCGGTATTTTCAACCATGGCCGACGCGGAATCTGCCGTGTCCAGCCACGAAATTCCAACCAGCCTCAAATCTTTGGTCTTGTCCACAACCTGTTGAATATTTAAAACTTCATCCGGAAAAATTTCTTTCTGAGCGATCTTTTTTTCTTCATACGGCTGAAAAATATTGCGCACGGATACCGCCGAGAGATATTCCCCAATCTCGCCAAACATGGGCAGAATGCCTTTGGATGAAAACGATGCCGGCTTCAAGCTCAAAAACTCAACGGGCTTTTGAGAGACCCGGATATTCTGCGTCACGCTTAATCCAACCCCAAACACAATAAAAACAATCACCGCTACCATAGCGATATTAGCCTCTTTCAGGCCGAAGGATTTCAAATCGATTTTTCCGGAAGAAAACATACCGAGAATGTTTTGGAAAGACTGAATAAACTGAGGAGCCACTATTGCGCCGCTACCGCCGACCCCGCGAACCGAATCGAAAACCCGCTGTGCCTCAGCAACAGAAGAGACAGAAACAGGCTTCGCGGTCTCAGACGGATGCTCGGCATTCGTCGCCTCAATAAGCTTCAACAACTTTTGTTCTGCGGTTTCTCTGGCCATGTGATACGTCTCTTTACCGCGGACTACACGTTTTTATGCAAGATGTTAATACCGCGGATCACCCATATGCGATCCCGGCACTCCACCCTGCGGTTGATTGCCCCAAGAGGTCTCGGTCTGAAGGCTCCCCATGCCCCTCATATGAAACTTCATCTCCCTTTCGATGACCTCCTGGACAAGAACTCTGTCAATCGCCTGCTTATTCTGCAGGATCAGCGCCTTGAGGAGCTGATGACACAGCTTTGTGATCTGCCGCGGATATCCGCGGGTAAAACTGTAAATCTCACTGATCGCCTCACTCAGAAACAAATCCATCCGGCTGTTATAACCGGCGGTCTTAATGCGAAACTCGATCAACTCTTTGGTCTCATGCACATCCAAAGGATTGAGCGTATATTTAAAACTGATCCGGTCCATGAAATTCGGCATATTCACGATCTTCGGATACAGCTCAACCTGGCCCAACAGGACCAGCTGAAGAAGTTTGTATTCATTGGTTTCAAAATTCAACAAGATCCGCAACGTTTCCAGCGTATTCATGTCCAGCTTTTGCGCTTCGTCAACGATCAAAATAACGGTCTGTTTTTCAGTCACGGCTTTTTGGATCAAAAATTTTTCAAACGCATCACGCAATTCCAGAATATCAGCCGATGACAGGTCAATTTTTAAAACAGACTCCACACTGAAATTCTGGATCAGAGCACGCAAGAACTGCTCCTCACCGTTAAAGGCCGGGTTTAAAATAATGTGAAACAGCATGCCTCCGCGCCTGGATAATTCCTGAACCAGCATTCGCGACAAAGACGTTTTGCCGGTTCCGATATCACCGAAAATCACCGATAGCCCGCGCTTCAAATGAAGCTCGATCAGAATATTTGTCAAGGCCATGTCGTGTTCTTTGGTCAGATAAAAGAACCCCGGATCCGGGCTGGTGGAAAACGGTTCTTTGCTAAATCCTAAAATTGAGTAATAAGCCATGTGTTTGTATCTTTTCTATAATACTTATTTATTATATATATTATAAGCGGGAACTAAAAGAATCCATGCGCGAAAGCATCCTTTCCCGTACTAAAATAATAACATAAGTATCAATGCTTTCAAATGGTTAAAGGACTTTTTTTGAATAATTTTATGGAGGATTTTAAAATTTTGTCGAGGAGAAAAGCTAAAAGACGTATTTATAAAGAAAACATTTTCTTGAAAGCCGGAAAATAATTCCCAAACCGAAAAAAAATATGCGGCTTTGGGGTCCCCTGACCCTGATTTAATTCCGAAGAATTCCGCACAAAAACCCGATTCCGCGGGCAAATCCCCGTAAAAAAAGAACAGCGGAAAAAAGAAGTTTCTTGGCCCAACCCAGAGAAAGAATCCGGACCGCAAAAACAATTTCCAGCCCCAAAAAGAAAAACGCAAAAACCCCCATTACCCGACCAGCCACCGGAACACCAAAGAGGGCCGTGACCCCCAACGCGAAGAGAGCATAAACCAAAATAATTTCTAACCCATCCTTCCAAAACGTATAATCGTCACCCCGGGTTTTATCAAAATGTTCACGATACATTTTCGCCCGCCAAAACCCATGGCGGAATTGCTCTCTCAAATATCTTTTCACCGAAACCGGATGAAAATGATCGACCTTGGCCGTGTCAACAAAATGTATCCTAAAACCCCTCTTGGTCAAGCGGTAACTGAGGTCATTGTCTTCCCCGCTCGGATAGCAGTATTGCGCATCAAACCCCTTTAATTCCAAGAAGATTGGACGCAGAAGGCAAACATTATAACTTCCAAAGACTTGCGGATATTCAGGCAAAAGAACCCGATGGCGGTATTGAATTTCATCGTGGACACAGACAGCAAGCCAAGACTCCGGATTGGCGATCCCGTAGGTTCCCATCACTGCTGCAACATCATCAGAGACAAATCCGGAAAGCAAACGGGCGATCCAATCCAAATGCGGCAAACAATCGGAATCGGTAAAACAAAGATACTGGCCGCGCGCAGCCTCAGCGCCACGGTTACGCGCCGCAGCCGGTCCGGCATTGGGCTGCTCAATCAAACGAACCGCCGGAAAGGTCTGAACAATCTCGCGCGTCCGGTCCGTAGAGCCGTCATCCACCACAATCACTTCGTAAGCCGGGCACTCCTGTTGCGCCAACGCGCGGATCAAAACCTGAGCGATGGTGGCCTCACCGTTGTAAACAGGAATAACAACACTGACCACCGGTGAAATTAATTCATTCATCATCAGTTCTCTGGCTCATTCCATCGAGCCTCATCCCATAAAAATTTAAACAACTTGCACTCTTTTTCGGGCAACCACATACAGCAGCATTCCGACCGCAGGAGCCAGAAACTCCGGAGAAAAACGGAACGGCAAAACATTTAATCCGCCGGACTCAAAAACGGTCAGACCATTGCGTTCATGCAAACGGACCAGGTCGGAAAGCACAAAAGGATTTTCCGAAATGCCGGGCATCACAAACGGGCGGATCAGCTGCCAAGGAGACCAGCGGTTGGGAACCACCGTCACCAGCACGCCGTCATCGCTGAGCACCAAAACAAAATTTTTTAAGATCCGGTTCTTGTCTTCCTCGGAAAAATGTTCAAAAAGCCCGTCTGAAAAAATCAAGTCAAACTTTCCAGAACAGCGCTTCGAAAGATCCTGCTGCAGAAAATCCACTTGAAGAATTTCCGATCTTCCGTCGGTGTTATGACTCGCCAAATCAAGGGCCTGCTGAGAATAATCCGCGGACACCGTCTTCATCCCATAATCGCAGAACACCGCTGAAAAAAAACCACTTCCGCAGCCCGCATCAAGCGCGGCTTCTCCGTCCTTAAAATATGGCTTCAGAAGCGAAACAATGCGCTGCTTCGAATAGGAAATACGCCCAACCCGCGTGGTCTGTTCCCGTCCCCAAAAATCATCCCAATGCTTTTGTTCCGGAAGGCTCATGTATTTCATCTTTCTTTATGTTGCGCCTTTAACGATCCCAGCTCTTCCTGCAGCAGGGCGATCCGTTGGGCCAGAATATCATTGCGTTTCTGCTGCTGATACAAAAAAACCGTCAGCAGAAGACCTAAAAATATGCCCGCGAAAACACTCACAAAAAAAACAAAGTTGCTCATCAGAACAAACCCAAGCGCCGCAGAAAGTTTCTGCAAAACATCCCGGAAAACAGCCAGCGCCACTCCCAGCAGGCATCCGCACAGCCAGCCAAAAGCATATTTAAACGAAAGCTTTTCCCGCCGGATCAGATCCAGTATAAAAAAAGCCAACAGGCAAAAAAGAACGACTGTTATGTGCCAAGCTTCCATAAGCCCCTCCGTTGGTGATCTGCGCTTATTGCGCGGCTGAACACGCCGCGGTCTCTCTTGAAATTCACATCCTTACGGCTCAACACGGACCCGGGCTTTCAACATATCCAAGAGAATGGCCAGGGTGACCTTGACCATGTAATACAGGGTCCGTAAATAACGGATCGACGAGACACCGCTGGCGCGAAGGCGCATCTTGACCGGAATCTCGCGAATCAAAAATCCCGCGCGCTGAGCGATCACCGTCGCTTCAGGCTCAGGAAAATCGGTCGGGTAAGAACATGAGAACAACTTGATCGCCCGCTTGCCGAAGGCCTGATATCCGGATGTCGGATCGCTGATCTGCGTTCCCACAAGGGCACTGATGAGCCAAGAAAAGAAATGGATCCCGATCCGGCGGATCAATGACGAGCGGTACTGCGAATCGGGGTGCAAAAAACGGCTTCCGATGGCAAGATCCGCTCCCCGGTCAACCTCACTCAAAAGATCTCTGATGAAATCAGGGTCATGCTGGCCGTCGGAATCAATCCGCACAACAGCGTCATAACCGTATTTTCGGGCATAACACAACCCCGTTTGAACAGCCGCCCCGATCCCCAGATTAAACGGCAACCCGACGACCTTAACCCCGACCGAGGACGCCTTTAACATTGTCCCATCACAAGACCCGTCATCAATCACGACAATATCCTGAAATCCCCGCTGCCGGACTTCTTCGATCGTCGACACAATACTGTCTTCTTCATTCAACGCCGGAATGATCACTAATGTCTTCATAAACCCATCATCTCTGTTATTGTCAGCCCGAAGATCCAAACGCCCTTTGAATCCGGTCCCTTAAACTGCAGTCCATCACTTTTTCATCCATGCGGATCACGACTCCGCCGAGAATCTTGGCGTCCTGAGTAAAATCAATCTTAAGATCCGAAGGAAAATTTTTGCGTAAGGCTTTCCGGATCCGCTCGTGGTAAGCCGGCTTTAAAGGACGATGCGATATCACATGAATCAAACGCACCGGCGGCTCCTCATCCTCTTCATTCGTACGCCACAGCTCAATATAACGGACCGCCATATCGGCCAGCATATTGTTTAAAATGCCCCACAGCACAATAAATCCCAGCACAAACACAACCAACTGGCACAGCAAAGCCCAAGCTAAAATCGACATGGCCGATCCTCACAACCGAATCTATTTATAAATGTCCGCCAAATTCCTTCTGGCGTTTTTGAAGAAGATATAACGCAGCATAATGCACAGCTTTGTCCGCCGACCCTTGGTACGGAAGGTCCGGCCGCAGACCGTCAAAGCTGAACACGGTTCCGTCGGGATGATGTCCGCGGGCGGTGACCAACAGCAACATGGAGTTGTCCTCCATAAAAAACATGCTCTTCAGAAAAACCTGCCCCGCAGAGTTGACGCCCATCAGTTCAGCGCGATGGCGTCCTTGAAGAATCCCGGAAAACAATTCCGAGGCACTGCCACTTTTTTCATCGATCAAAATCACGATGTCCCCGTTATAATGAAAAAAAGACGGGATCTCCGGGACCATCAGCTCTGCCTTAGGCAGACCTCTGTGCTGGAAATACGCAAACTCTGTTTTCGGCTGAAGAAAAAACGATGAGATTGCCTGCGCGGCAAGCGGAGGCCCTCCGGGATTGCCCCTTAAATCAATGATCAGTCCATACCCGTTTTTCTGAATCACCTGGGCCATATATTTGGTTATATCGTCGGCCGTCATCTGATTGAACCGTTCAATACGGATACAAAAAACACCCGGAACATCCACCGGAACCCAGAAGGCAAACTGCTTAAAATACTCTTTGCTGACCGGCACAATTGTATACTGTTTTCCGTCGGCATAACTCGCATATTTGAGTTCAACCCCCTCCCCCTCAAGAGGCGTCAAAAGCGCTTCAATCTCTTCCGGCTGAAGCTTGCGGACATCTTTGGAAGCGATCTTTTTTATGAGGTCGTTTTCCCGCAGCCCCAGTTCATACGCCTCCGCACGAGACTCCACCCATTCAATCAAATACCCCTGATCCGTCAGATGGCCTTTAATGCCCAGATCAATGCGCTTTCCTAACACCTCTTGCTCGTATTCCGCCGCAACCTGCGGCGGCATAAAAGACGAAAACATGTCATCTTGGGTTTTTAAAGAATCCACCAGATAGGCGGCGCTGCGCCATTTGACAAAATCATTGCTCTTGTTTTCGCCCTTGAGCTGACTATAAATTTTCTCCTTGAACATGACCAAAAAGCGTTCAAAATCCGCCTCAGTCACTTCATGATAATATTCTTTTGAAAAGGTCTCAAAGACCTGACGGAAAAACGCAACATAGGACTGGTATTCTTCTGATGAGGAATCTTCAGCGACGGGAACATCGAGAGGCACCGCAGCCTGCTCTGCAACGGCATAAGACGGCAAGAAAACACAATATAAAACAATTGAAACTACAATACTATATAATAAAAACCGCATAAGACTCCATGTGGCAAGAATAATAGATTCACTCTGCGATACAGCAACGATCAATTAACCCCGCGTGTCTTCACGTATTTTATCTAACTCAGCAGGAGTGATATATCGATCTTTATTTTTATCGTAATCTTTGAGGATATCGGAATAAACAGCGACACTCCCTTTAGTCTCAACCGCCTCCATAACATCCCGTAGCATCACTTTGACTTCCGCAGACTGCAACAAACCATCGCGATTAATGTCATAACGACGTTCACTGCTATTGACAACTTTAGGAAGCTCTTTGGCCCATTTCGGGATCGTTTCATCATTGACTTTCGCAGGTTCGGGATTCCCGTCAACAATTTGATTGCGGCGCCCATAGTTAATGAGCTGCGCAGAAACAACCTGTGTTCCAACCATACTAAGAATTACGACCCATAACCCAATCCGTGCGAACCTCTTCATAACTATCTCCTTTGGAAATAAGGATTTACGTGCTTTCCTCTTGAAATCTAATTGTATTATACTAGCGGGGTTTAATCTGTCAATTAGGAATATCAGTTATGCTCAGACCGATCCACTGCAGACAATCCACTTGTCTTTCTGCCGTTCTTTTTCAAGCATCTCCTGTTCAAAAGGCTGAAGATGATGCTCAACAGCATCAAAGACAAAATTCGTCATAAACAACCGCCGCAACTGCTGGCCGTCCAATGGAAGATTCGTCACAAACTCAGCATGAGTTCTGCTCTGCCGGTACTCCGGCATCTTAAAGGGCATTCTCAGATAGCGCTCAAACAGTTTTAAATTCATATTATAAAGAAGCGTGCCATGATGAAGAATGAAGCCCCTCGCCCTGCGCTGAGCATTACCGGAAAACTTACGCACCCCGCCGCCCAAAGCAAGGTCGGAAACCGGGCAAAATTGAGTATCAACGCCAGCGGACCGCAAAAGTTGAATGACCGGCTGCAGGATCGCCTGATAAGAGGCATGAAGATCCGCGATCTGCGGTCTTTTTTCTTTCGACAAAACAAAGGTGAAATTTAGACACCCCGGACCTTGAATCACGGTGCCGCCGCCGGAGCTGCGCCGAAAAACCGGAATCTGATCACGGATGACATTGTCGATCTGCAAGTCCTCCTCCAGCTTTCCAACCCGGCCCAAAACGATACACACCCGTTGAGATTCCCAAAGGCGGAATGATTCGCTGAGAAGCCCCTGCTCACAGCACTGCAAAAGAACATCATCGTACACGATATGATCAACCGAAGATTCGAAAGATATGTCTTTGAAAATCATAGGAATTTGCTGAAATGGTTTTTAAAATACCCCCGCCGTAACATTATGCACGGCGGTTAAAGAAATTCACATTCAAGTCCTTGGCCGCTTTAACCTCATCCGGACGGGAAATCGGCATGGTCTGAGGAAACGCGTGGAAGACTTGAGGGGTGCGGTCAGCCAGCTCCGCCGCATCCAGCATACATTGAATAAACCGGTCGATCGTTTGTTTGGATTCCGTTTCCGTCGGTTCGATCATCATCGCTTCACGGACAACCAGGGGAAAATACACCGTCATCGGATGGATGCCCTGATCGATCAGATATTTCGCTACGTCGATCGCATGAACACCGTTCTTGGCCTGCTGAGAGGCGGAAAAAACACACTCATGCATGCATGTCCGGTCAAACGGAAGATCAAAAGCGTTTTTCAAACGGGCCATCACATAATTCGCATTCAAGACCGCATGGTCGCTCACCTGCTTTAATCCTTCCCGACCCAACATCAAAATATAAGCATACGCCCGCACCACCACCGCGAAGTTCCCGTAAAACGAGGCAATGTAGCCGATCGAATCCGGACAGTCATAATTCAGGCGATATGTCCCATCCTCCCGGCGGACAACACGCGAAATCGGCAAATACGGCAGCAGTTTTTCATTCACTCCGACGGGACCAGCGCCAGGCCCGCCTCCGCCGTGAGGCGTAGAAAATGTTTTATGAAGGTTGACATGCATCACATCAAATCCCAAATCTCCCGGCCGACAACGCCCTAAAATGGCGTTTAAGTTCGCGCCATCGTAATACATCAGCCCGTCGACCTTATGAACCATTTCAGCGATTTTATCAATATCCCGATTGAACAGTCCCAGCGTGTTGGGACAGGTGAGCATCAGGCCTGCCACTTCATCGGTCAAAACACGCTCAAGCGCAGCCAGGTCCAAAACACCATTTTCCGTCGAAGAAATCGTAATTGTTTCATATCCGGCAATCGCCGCGGACGCCGGATTGGTTCCATGCGCGGAATCGGGTACGATAATATATTTCTTACGGTTTTTGTTCTGCTTGTGATACGCGGCGATCATCATCACACCGGTCAGCTCACCATGAGCTCCGGCCAGCGGCTGCAGCGTGAATCCGCTAAACCCAGTGATCTCGCACAAAAGCCGTTCCATCTCATACAAAATCGCCAACGCCCCTTGGACCAGCCGGTCTCCGCTTGCCAGTTGCGGCAAAAGCGGATGCAGATCCGCCAGCCCGGGCATGGCTGCCAGCTGTTCGGTAAAACGGGGATTGTATTTCATCGTGCAGGACCCCAACGGATAAAAATTGCCGTCCAGCGAGAAATTCCGCCGGGATAACGCCGTAAAATGCCTCACCACATCCAGCTCACTAACCTCCGCCAAAGGCGGCGGCTGAGAGCGAAGATAATTCTGCTTCATCGGCGCTGCCGCCGGGGCATCCCCGTTGGGCAATGAATAACCGCAACGGCCGTGAACACTTTTCTCAAAAATAAGTTCCATCGTCACATCTTTCCTAAAACGTCTTTTAACTGTTGTACATACCGCTCGATCTCATGGCGGGTTCTCTTTTCAGTGATCGCAACCGTCATAAACTGTGTCATTTTCGGATAATACTTTGAAAGCGGAAATCCCGCCGCAATTCCGCGGAGAATCATGGCCTCGACAACCGCTTCGGCAGGCTGAGGCAACGAAACCGTAAATTCATTAAACGTCGGCGCTGAACGCTTGACCTCAACCCCGGGAATCTGTCCGATCAGGTCCTTGGCATATTCCGTTTTATCAAAAATTAATTTTGCCAGATCGCGCATCCCCTGACGGCCCAATAAATTCAAATACATCGCAGCCTGTATCGCGCACAACGACACATTGGTGCAGATATTTGAGGTCGCTTTCTCCCGACGGATATGCTGCTCACGG
>JBBRHV010000042.1:0-18534 GCA_038222225.1 Candidatus Omnitrophota bacterium | reverse complement strand
TGTTTTCATGATCTGATTTTACAACTTCAGGTAAACGTGTCAAGTTTTCAGAGAACAATAAATACTGTAAATGCTTTTAAACAATAAACTTAACTCAAACAAATGGGTCTTATTTACCCACTAGAAACGGTGTAGACCCATATTAAATTAGCATACCTAAAAAGCATCTTCCAAATGATCAATAACAAACCTTTCGTTAGCCGTTCTAATCACGGAGATCACATCAAACCGCACATCATGATCTTCAAGATTTTTGAAGGCCAGATAACATTCCGCCATCTTCCGGATCGTCTTCTGTTTATGCTCATCAACTGCCTCAAACGGATCCCCATAAAGCTTATTCTCGCGGGTCTTAACCTCAATGAAGCACACACAATCATCCCGGTAGGCCACAACATCGATTTCCCCAAACGCCAGCTGATAATTGCGCTGCAAAATCCGATAGCCCTTCCCGCACAAATACTCAACCGCCACATCTTCACCGGTTGCGCCAAAACGTTTTCTTGAATCATTCATGTCAAATTTTGGGAGGATGAGATATCTGTTGAACTGGCCTATAGCTCCGGCGATGAATAGGGGAAATTCCAAACTGTTCCAAGGCCTTCCGGTGGGAAGCCGTAGGATACCCTTTGTGCTGAAGGAATCCGTACTCCGGAAAAATCCGGTCATAAATTTTTAAAATACGATCCCGTGTCACTTTTGCAATAATCGACGCACAGGCCACTGAAAGACTCAAAGAATCACCGCCAACAATTGTCTCATAGGGATATTGAAATTCCGGCTTGAATTGATTTCCATCCACCAAAAGACAAACCTTTCGGGGAGTGCAAATAAAACTGTTCAGCTGGTCTTGATGAATTTCAAACAATTGCCTAACGGCATTATTCATGGCCAAAAACGTCGCTTCTAAAATATTTTTCGCATCAATCACAGATTCATTAATAATCCCTATGCCGATATAGGCCTTTTGCGATATCTCCTCATACGCCCGTTCGCGCTGCCGTTCAGACATTTTTTTTGAATCACGGATGACAGAAACAAACCTCTCGTCGATTAACGCAACAGCCGCCGCGACAACCGGACCGGCCAAAGGGCCACGCCCTGCCTCATCAATTCCTATGATCAATTCATGCCCGCGTACTCTCGCCTGTTTTTCGTATTTAAGAGCATCGTCCATAGTAAAAAAGCCGGGTTCTTGACCCGGCTTTAGCATAATCCTGCAGTGTTGAATGCGACTTTTTTAAATCGCGGAAACTTGCCTTTTAACACGCGCTTTCTTGCCAACCCGGTCTCTCAAATAATACAAACGTGCCCGGTTAACCATCCCCTTCGAAACAACTTCTATGCTTTCAATAATCGGTGAATGAGTCGGGAATGTCCGTTCAACACCTTCCCCATAAGAAACCTTCCGCGTTGTAAAAGTCGCACTCACATCACCGCCGGTCTTTCGAATCACAGTACCTTCATAAGGATGAACCCGAACCTTGTCCGCTTCTTGAACCCGAAGCTTCATTTTGATGGTATCACCAATCTCCAATTTAGGAAGATCCGAGCGCATTTGCCGCTCGCGTATCATTTTTAATTTTTCTGCTGAATTCAACATATCATCCTCCCGCCACACACACGTGTGGATAGCATTCTTTTAACCTTAGCAATGAAGTCGAATTTTAGCGTAAAATCGATATTCTGTCAAATAAAAAGATTATATTAGTCTAAGAGATCCGGACGAACCTTTCGCGTCCGCTTTAGGGACTCTGACTTTCGCCAGGCCTTGATGTCCTTATGATGACCCGAAAGCAGAACGTCCGGTACTTTCAGGCCTTTAAAATCCGCAGGCCGGGTATAATGAGGATATTCCAGCAGCCCATTTTCAAAGGACTCCTCTTCAATAGACTCTTTTTTTCCCAAAACTCCCGGAATCAACCGGGAGACGGCATCCACAACCACCATGGCAGGAAGCTCCCCGCCCGTTAAAACATAATCCCCGATGGATATGCTTTCATCAACCAGCTCCTGGCGGACACGCTCATCCACACCTTCGTAATGGCCGCAGATCAAAATAAGGCTCCGCTCTTTGGAAAACTGTTTGGCCCTTTGCTGCGTAAACGACTTTCCTCCGGCGCACATTAAAATCACCTTGGCCTTTCGGCGGCCCTTGATTTTTTTGACCGCCTTAAACAACGGTTCCGCCATCATCACCATGCCCGGCCCTCCCCCGAAGGGACGGTCATCGACCTGACGATAGCGCCCGATTGCGAATTGACGCAAGTCATGAATACGAATATCGACCTTCCGCTGCTCTTGCGCACGCTTTAAAATGGAATCATTCATCACCGCCGGAAACATATTCGGAAAAATCGTGATAATGTCAAATCGGATCATTTTTACTCTTCCGCCTCTTCACTCGATTGAGACTGATATTTCCCAAGGAATTCCTTCCTGAATTCTTCAAAACACCCTTCGGCCAATGCGGCCCGGATTTCAGCCATCAGTTTAATATAAAAATAAACATTGTGGTAGGATAAAAGACGCAAACCCAGAATTTCATTCGTTCGAATCAAGTGCCGAATATAGGCCTTCGAATAACGGCGGCAGACAAAACAGTCACAGCTTTCATCCACGGGATTCTGATCAGCGGCATAGCCGACATTCGTAATAATAAACCTCCCTCGCCGGCTAAACGCGCTTCCATGACGCCCGTAGCGTGTCGGAATACATGTATCAAACATGTCGATCCCGCAGGAAACAGCGTTCACAATTTGATCCGGCATTCCGATGCCCATGACATAACGCGGTTTATCCCCGGGTAGGAAGGGCTCCACACGTTCAATCGCGTGAAACATTTCTGTCACCGGTTCACCAACACTCACCCCACCGATGGCATAGGCATCAAATCCCAATCCGGTAATCTCTTCGGCAGAACGCCGGCGCAGGTCGTCATAGACAGACCCTTGAACAATGCCGAATAACATCTGCTGAGCCTGCTCATTTTTTCGGTAATACTGTAACGTCCTTCCAGCCCAAAGGGTCGTTTTCTCAACGGAACGCTCCGCCTCCTTGCGGCTGCATGGAAATGGAGCGCACACGTCTAGAGGCATCATCAGATCAGAACCCAAAACCTTCTGGACATCCATAACCTTTTCAGGCGTAAACATGTGCGACGAACCATCAAGATGCGACTGAAAACGAACGCCCTCATCAGTAATTTTACGCAATTTTGAAAGGCTGAACACCTGAAACCCGCCGCTGTCGGTCAAAATCGGGCCCTTCCAATCCATAAACCCATGCAGTCCTCCGGACTTCTGAAGCACATCCAATCCCGGGCGCAAATACAAATGATACGTGTTGGATAAAACAATCTGCGAGCCCATCTGCTCCAAATCGGCGGAGCACATTCCCTTAACAGTGGCATTTGTCCCGACGGGCATAAAAAAAGGAGTCGCCAGTTCGCCGTGAGCGGTCTTTAACCGGCCCAAGCGCGCCTTTGTTTTCTGACATGTTTTCTCAACATTAAAATGAGATTTACTCAAAGCCTCTCCTTTTAAATTACAAAATCACCATCGCGTCACCATAGCTGTAGAATCGATATTCTTGATCAATCGCCTCCTGGTAAGCCTGCCGCATGAAATCCATTCCTCCAAAAGCATAAACCAGCATCAACAGCGAACTACGCGGAAGATGAAAGTTCGTGACCAAAGCATCCGTTAGTTTAAAACGACAGCCCGGATAAATGTAGAGGTCCGTTGTTCCTTTCAGTATCCCAGTCGTGGCAATCGTCTCCAGGGTTCGACAGCTGGTGGTTCCGATTGCGACAATTTTCTTGCCACTTGATCTTGCCTGGTCAATAGAACCCCACACTTTTTCTGATACCGAATACTGTTCCTGATGCATCCGGTGCTGAGTAATATCCTCTTCCTCGATCGGCTTAAACGTCGCGTAATTGACATGCAGCATCACTTCCATGATCTGATGGCCGTCTGTTTTTAATTTCTGAAGCAATGGCTTTGTGAAATGCAGTCCTGCTGTCGGCGCCGCAACCGAACCAGAATGTTTCGCATAAACCGTTTGATAGTAGGTCCGGTCTTCCGGCCGGTCGGCGCGCTTGATATACGGCGGAAGCGGAATATGCCCGGCGTCGGTCAAATAGCTCAAGACATCTTTCTTGTTAAACCGGACAATCCGTTTTTCCTTATCAAAAATCTCCGCCGTCAGATCAGTTCCGGAAAATTCGATACGATCGCCTTGCTTAATTTTTCGCATCGGCCGCAGCAAGGCCTCGAACATCTGGGAATCCCCGCCCTTTTTTAGAAGAAAAATTTCAACCTGCCCTCCGGAACGGGTTTTCTGGCCTAATAAACGGGCCGGGATCACCCGGCTGTTATTCAAAACCAGCACACTCTCCGCCGGAAGATAGCGGCCAAGGTTCTCGAAAACATCATGAACAATCGTTTTCTTTCTACGGTGAACCACCATCAACCGCGCCTGATCCCGCTCATGCAACGGCTCCTGGGCGATCAGATGTTCAGGCAGTGAATAATCAAAGTCGGATAATTTCATCGTTTTAAAAAAACCAGTAGAATGCTTAAAAGGATGCTTAACAACACACATGTCACAATCGGGATATAAATAACAATCTCTTTGCGCTTGATCAAGAGGTCTCCCGGTAAACGACCCAGCCACGGGACCTTCCCGATCAGTGTCAGGGCAACCCCGACAAAAACAATCATCGCTCCGATCAGAATTAAGAACTTCCCCATCTCCGACATGCGTCGTCCCCATAAAAAAACGTATCACATGAGCCTGATCTTAAATTCTGCAAGCCCACCGATACGATTAAAATAAATCCCGTTGATTTTTGGCAGGACAAAACTGGATATGATCCGCTCCCGTTCTCGTCAATTCCCTCCCCCGTGAGGTGCGTTTCAAAAGCCCCGATTTCAAAAGATAGGGCTCCACCACATCGACAAGCGTATCTGTTTCTTCGTTGAGCGTGGCGGCTAATGCTTCAATACCGACCGGACCGCCGTTATAGTAATCAGCGATCACTTTCAATAAACGCCGGTCTGAATCATCCAGGCCCAGCGAATCGATCCCCAAAGAATCCATCGCCTGCAGTACGATATCAATTTCAATTTTTCCGGTCTGCGTCTTAACCTGAGCAAAATCCCTCACCCGTCTCAACAAACGGTTTGCAATACGCGGTGTCCCGCGCGCCCGGCTGGCAATCATGTTGCAGGCCTCTTCTGTAATCACCAATCCCAGCTTGCAAGCCGAACGCTTAACAATCTCAGCCAAATCCTCAGCCTCATAAAAATCCAGGTGATGAAAAATACCAAAACGATCGCGCAAGGGCGAGGCCAAAAGACCGCTACGGGTTGTCGCCCCAATCAGGGTAAACGGCTTCAAATTAAAATTAATTGTCCGGGCATACGGTCCCTTATCAACGACAAAATCGATCTTAAAGCTCTCCATGGCCGGATAAAGGAACTCTTCAACGATCTTCGAGAGCCGATGGATCTCATCAATGAACAGAATGTCTCCCTGCTCCATGTTGGTCAAAATGCCGATCAGGTCCCCGGCCCTCTCAATCGCTGGTCCCGAGGTAATCGTAATCCGGGCACCCATTTCATGGGAAATAATATAGGATAATGATGTTTTCCCCAGCCCCGGCGGGCCGGAAAAAAGCATGTGCTCAAGCGGCTCCCCCCGCTGCTTGGCGGCCTGGATCGCGACTTTCAGGTTCTCCACCAAATCTTTTTGTCCGACAAATTCACTCAGACTGGAAGGCCGCAAAGAAAGGCTTAAAACCTGATCTTCTTCGGTTTCACTATTCAGAATTAATTTTTTTCGTTCATCAAGACTCATCGGAAAGGCTTCTATTTTTGGAATTCGTTACACCGGATCGACTATTGATCACGATCCTCCGGCGGAAGAACGTTTTCGATATTACGCACGATCTCTATCTCGGAGAACAGGCGCTTCTGCAGAACCTTAATCTCCTTGAGACGGATCAGCTCCAGCACCGCCATAAAGGAGACGATCACTTCCATTTTATTTCTTGATTCAATAAAAAGATCCGTCAGAAAAACACGCGGGCGCTTCAAAAGCGAATGCAGAATATGATGGATTCGATCTTCAACAGTGAATTCCTCTTTCTCAACTTCATACACGGAATCTTCCTTAAAACGGTCCAGCGCCTTTGAAAAGGCATTGATCAGATCAAAAAGATTAGCTTCAAATAAAACTTCCTTGGCATCCTCTTTCAGCCCCTGAGCGTACTCCTGATCAACCTTACGCGGAAATAATTTCTGCCGCTCCTGTTCTTTCTGTTTCAGCTGCTCGGCAATTTCCTTAAAAACCTTATATTCCTGCAAACGCCTGATCAGCTCATCCCGGGGGTCTTCCTCTTCCTTTTCCTCTTCCTGACTTGGATCGGGAGGCAAAAGCATGCGGGACTTGATCTGAATGAGCGTTGCCGCCATAACCAGAAAGTCGCCGACGATCTCAAGATCAAGCATCTTCATCATTTCAATATACTCAAGATATTGATCCGTGACTTGCGCGATCGGAATATCACAGACGTCTAAATCGCTCTTCTTGATCAGATAAAGCAATAGATCAAGCGGGCCTTCAAAGACATCCAATTTCAATTTATAATTCATGCTTGAACACTGCCTTCCTGACCTGCTGCATCGTCTCATCGGCCATTGCCTGGGCCTCTTTCCGCCCGGCTTCTAAGATCTCTTTAACCAAATCCGGCTTCTTCGCATACGCCTGACGCCGTTCTTGAATCGGATGCAGAATTTCAATCACGCACTCCGCCAGGGTTCTCTTGCATTCGGTGCATCCCTTTTTCGCGCCAGTGCACCAATCATAAACCTCAGCTGCTTTTTGAGGAACAAACACCTGATAATAACTGTAAAGATTGCATTCCTCGGGATGCCCCGGATCATTTAAACGCACCCGCTTGGAATCAGTAAACATCTTGCTGGTCTTCTCACGGATCACCTCCGGAGAATCAGAAAGATTGATCGCATTGTCATAACTTTTACTCATCTTGCGCCCATCAATACCCAAAAGGCGCGGCGTCGGAGTAAGGATCGCTTCACAATCCCTAAAAATATCGGCTTGATATAAAAAATTAAATCGGCGGGCAATCTCTCTGGTCAGTTCAATGTGCGGCAGCTGATCTTCCCCAACGGGAACAGCCTGGGCCTTATATAATAAAATATCCGCCGCCTGAAGAACCGGATATCCTAAAAAGGCATATGTCTGGATATCCCGGGTTGTAATTTCCCGCAGCTGTTCTTTGTACGTTGGATTGCGTTCCAACCATCCTAACGGAGTCAAACAGCTGAAAAACATCTGCAATTCAAGATGCGCCGGAACCTGCGACTGAATGAATAAAATCGACCGCTCCGGATCAATTCCGCAGGCCAGCCAATCCAAAATCATTTCAGAGCCATACTCCGCCATGCAGTATGAATGTTCGTAGTCTCCCATCAACGCATGCCAATCTGCGACGGAAAATATACAATCATATTCATCCTGAAGTTTAACCCAGTTCTGAAGCGCCCCCACCAAATGCCCCAGGTGCAAACGCCCGGTGGGTCTCATCCCGCTAAAAACCTTTTTTTTCTGATGTGATGTCATGCTGATCCCAAGAAATTATAGCGTTCGTGCAACCTGCTCGATTTCATACAGCTCTAGAATATCACCTTCCATCAGCTTGTCGTATTTATTCAAGGTCAATCCGCACTCATACCCTTCGCTGACCTCACGAACATCATCCTTAAAACGCTTCAATGTTCCGATTTCTCCCGTATGAACAACATCCCCATCACGAACGACATCCACTTTCATTTTTCGCGTCGCTTTGCCCTTAACAACAAAACAGCCGGCAACCATATCGGACTTGCTCAGTTTAAAAACCTGGCGCACCTCAACCCGGCCTAAGAACTTCCGGTTGATTTTTGGCGCCAAGAGCCCTTCCAACGAACGCCGGACATCGTTCACCGCATCATAAATAATACGGTACTGCCGAACATCGACCGGCGTCTTCTCTAATTCCTGAGCTGCGCGAGTATCGACTCCGACATGAAATGCAATGATAATCGCATTGGACGCCACCGCCAAGATCACATCAGACGCATTCACATCCCCGACTCCCATATGGATAAACTTGACCTTAACCTCTTCCGAAGGAATCTTTGCTAAAGAATCTCTCAAGGCCTCCAGAGAACCCTGGACATCGGCTTTTAAAATCACATTCAGTTCACGGATATTTCCAGCCTGAATTTGCGTATAAAGGTCTTCCAGCGTCACTCTCTTTTGAGAACTCAAACGGTTCCCCTTGACCTGTTCCTGCCGTTTATTGGCAATATCACGGGCTGTCCGTTCGTCTTCAACAACATAAAACATGGAGCCCGCTTCCGGAACACCCTCAATGCCTAAAATCTCAACCGGCGTCGAAGGTCCCGCAGTTTCCATGGGACGCCCATGATCATCAAACATGGCCTTGACTTTTCCCATGCATGATCCCAACACAAGAAAATCATTCAAACGAAGCGTGCCCGCCTGAATGATTAAAGTAGAAACCGAACCCCGGCCACCGCTCATATGAGCCTCCACAACGATTCCAGAAGCCTTTTTATCCTTATTGACTTTCAGCTCAACCATTTCAGCCTCGAGCAAAATCATTTCAAGAAGCTGATCAACGCCTTCTCCGGTCGCCGCAGAGACAGGAACCGTGATGGTTTTTCCTCCCCAATCTTCCGGCAGCAACCCGTGTTCGCTCAACTGCTTTTTCACACGATCCGGATCTGCCCCTTCTCGATCCATCTTATTCATCGCAACAACAATAGGAACGTCTGCAGCACGCGCGTGGGCGATCGCCTCCTCTGTTTGAGGCATAATCCCTTCATCCGCCGCAACAACTAAAACCACAATATCCGTAATATGCGCGCCGCGAGCCCGCATGGCAGTAAATGCCTCGTGACCCGGTGTATCCAGGAATGTAATTGTCCCCCGGGAAACAGCGACCGAGTATGCGCCAATATGCTGCGTAATACCGCCATGCTCACTGTCAACCACCTGACTCTTGCGGATCCGATCCAGCAAGGACGTCTTCCCATGGTCAACATGCCCCATAAAGGTGACGACCGGGGCCCGAGGAGTCAGCAGTTTCGGATCATCCTCCTCTTCGCGATGCTCTTCCAAAAGCTGTTCTTCCTGAGTTTTAACCTTCACATATTCATAGCCGAACACTTTTGCCAAACGTTCGATCACATCCTCGCCGAGATTTTGATTAATATTCGCAAAAACATTCATCTGAATCAATCGTTGAAGTACAATACCCGTCTTTTGATCGATCGCATTAGCAAAATCCTTAACGGTCGCAGGAATCTGAATCTCGAGCGGCTTCAGCTCACCAGGAGCAAATTCTGACGTTTCCAGAACAGACTGCCGTTCAGCCGTCGTAAGGCCCGGCTGCGCCTTTGTCTCCGACCCTTCAAAGCCCTTGCCTCGTTTCTTCTTCTTGTTAAACGGCTTTAACGGAATAAACGGCTCAATCGCCGCCTTTGCTTTTACGACCACCTTCCCCTTAACGAATTTCGGGCGGATAATATCCTCTTCTTCAGTCGCGGCTCCAGCAATTGCCTCTTTGCGTCCCTTTTCGTGTTTGGCTTTCCCGGGAACACGCGGTTTGGCCGATTCCTTGGATGCCTCAATCAATGCATCAGCTTCCGCCGCAGCTTTCATCTCAGGAGAAAGCAGCTCTTCTTCAGCCACCGGCTCCTCAACCTCCTTCGCCGGCTCACCATCTTTTTTATCAATCGGCGTTTCCGCATCGACCGCAACAGGCGCCTCAACAGACAATGGCGCATCCGTCTTTTCCTCTGAAACCGTCTTTTCGGCCATGATCTCTTTTTTCACTTCTTCTTCCGCCTGCCCCTTTTCATCATCCTTACCCTTTTTCTTCGACTTCCCCGGAAGAACCCCGTCAAGATCCTTACCGCTTAAAACAATATCAGAAATCCGTCGACGCGCAGGGCGGCTGGCTGATTCTGCCTTTTGGGCATCTTCTTTCAAATCTTTGATGAGTTCAGTTTTTAAGACGGTCACAGCCGCCTTGCTCAACTCCTGATCTCCATCTTTAGCCTTTAAATGCAACGTACGCAGTTTGTCTAAAACTTTTTCCGTCGTTGTCTTAAATTCTTTTGCAAGTTCTGAAACTTTCATGGGACTCTTTCTTTAAAAAACCATCTTGATATAAGATTATCTCTCTACTTATTAAGAGAGACATGTTCTATTTCTCTTTCCCGTCTATCAATTCCTTTGCCTGAGAAATAATGGATTCGGCCTTCATTGTACCCAAACCCTTGATTGCTGTCAAATCATCAACCGAAGCTGCCGCCAATTGTTCAAGCGAAACGAATCCAGCTTCAACAAGTGCCGTAACACTCTTTTCCCCGACGCCCGATAATTGGCTAAGATCTGACTCCGACTTCCCGGCAGGTGCCTGCTCATTCGTATTATCCGTGAAAAACTTGGCCGCCTCCTTCACTGAATCAGATTTGCCTTCATCGGCGTCCGAGGAAGGCCCGTCACCATCAATCTCATGTTGATGCGCGGCCCACTTTTCCGCCGTGAATATATTCAATTCCCAACCCACCAATTCACTCGCCAAACGAACATTCTGTCCCCTTTTCCCGATCGCCAAAGAAAGCTGATCATCCACCACAATCAAATTCGCCTTCTTTTCATCATAATTCAACTGGATCTGCGATAATTCCGCCGGAGAAAGAGCCGCCTGTATATATTCCTTGATATCGTCCGAATAACGGACAATGTCAATTTTCTCGCCCTGCAGTTCCAAAACAATATTTTTAACACGGGCCCCCCTTAATCCCACACAGGCCCCGACACAATCCACTTTTTCATCCTTTGAAGAAACTGCAATCTTAGTCCGGTCTCCTACGGTTCGAGCAATCGATTTAATCTCAACAATGCCCTCATAGATTTCCGGCACTTCCAGCTCGAATAAACGCTTGACCAATATTGGTTCCGCCCGTGAAAGAACAATCTGCGGACCCCGCGTCTCGCGCGCGACCTCTTTAACCAAGACTTTAATCCGGTCACCTTGTTTGAATTCTTCTTTGGGAGACTGCTCACTGCGAGGAATAAACCCTTCCGTCTTCCCTAAATCAACGATCAAATTCCCGCGCTCAAAACGATAAACGCTTCCGCTGACGATCTGCCCCTCACGGGCTTTGTATTCATTGAACACAACATCTTTTTCAGCTTCGCGGATCTTTTGAATGACCACCTGTTTGGCGGTCTGCGCGGCAATACGCCCAAATTCACTGGAACGGATCTCTTGCCCATCGGCAAAGGCCGTCAAACGGCCGGTCTTGCGATCCAAAACGACGCGGACCTCCTCTTCGCTCTCAACGGTCCACACTTTTCGAGCAGCCGAAGCGATCGCCGCCTCAACGGCCTGGATTAAAACTTCTTTATCAATGCCCTTATCTCGTTCTAATTGATCGAGTATTGCCAACAATTCTAAATTATCCATACGTCTTTCCTTCCTTAAATCAGTTGAACACCTTTTTGAATATTTTGAACCCCGATCTTTTTTTCATCGGAATCAATCTGCAAAATAATTTGATCGCCTGCAACATCCTTCAGTTGCCCTTCATACTGCAATGGCCCCTCAACTCCCGCTTTCATATGAACCCGTACCAGGCATCCGGTAACCCGTTTGAAATCTTTCGCATTGCGCATCGGAAAATCCACACCCGGAGAAGCCACGCTGATGTCAAAGTCCTTCCAATGCTCATCCAAATCCAAATGCTGCGAAATCGTCCGATTGAATTCCGCGCATTCATCCAATAAAATGCCTCCTTGCGGCTTATCAATCAGCAGCTCCGCTTTTTTTATGTCTCGATAAAGCGTGATCTTGCAATCAAACAACACCAGCCCCGCCTCTAATAAAAACGGCCCGACTTCCTGTTCCATGCGCTGAACTAAATCTTCCATGACCACGTTACGTTCTCCGTCCTAACGCCTTCAGACAAAATTCAACCGCCTGATCAATGGAAATCTTTTCCGAGTTCTTTCCCCGCCGGTCTTTGACCTCAATCACGCCCTCCGCCAGCCCTCGTTTGCCGATGATCAACGAATACGGAATCCCGATCAAGTCCGCGTCATTGAATTTGCGTCCCGCGCTCTCATCGCGATCATCTAAAAGCACCTCTACGCCATGCTTTACAAACTCGCCATAAAACTTTTTCGCCAGATCCAGAACCGTTGCATCACTTGCCTGCAACGGCAGAACCTCAACCTGAAAGGGCGCGACCTCAAGCGGCCAGATAATTCCCTTTTCGTCATGCGAACACTCAATCACAGCCGCGATCAAACGGCTGACACCGATGCCGTAACATCCCATGATCATAGGCTTTTGTTTTCCGTCCTCATCCAAGAAAAGGGCATTCAGCGACTGGCTGTATTTTGTCCCGAGTTGAAAGACATGCCCGATCTCAAGCGCCGCCCTCTTCTGCAGAGGATGCTTGCACTTGGAACATTGCGAGTCTCCTTCTTTAAAATCAGCACCGATCCCCCCCCGATCGTTACAGACCGGGCATACCGCAATCGCATCTTCTCCGATGGGACTCTCAACCATGAATTCATGCGAAACACTCCCGCCCATCGCTCCGGAATCAGCCTCAACGATCACCACGTCCAAGCCGCAGCGTTTGAAGATCCGTTTGTATGCCTCATACATCAAGTCATAGCTTTTCTTAAGCCCCTGCTCATCACGGTCAAAACTATAGGCATCCTTCATAATGAATTCTGCCGCCCTCACGATCCCGAACCGCGGACGCAATTCATCACGGAATTTTGTCTGAATCTGATACAGGTTCACCGGCAGCTGCCGGTAGGAATGAATATATTGCTGCGCCACGTATGTCACAATCTCCTCATGCGTCGGCCCTAAACACATCTTTCGCCCGCGCTGATCCTCAAAACGGATCATCACATCTTTCATGGTTTCGACTCGCCCGGTCTTCTCCCAAATCTCAATGGGATGCAGACAGGGCAAAAAAACCTCATGCGCCCCGGCATTGTTCATCTCATCGCGAATAACCGACTCAATACGCTTGAGAACACGCAAACCCAACGGAAGATAAGAATAAACCCCGGCTGTCAGCATATTGACCAGTCCCGCTCTTAACGACAGCTGATGACTGACCGCCTCCGCTCCTACGGGATTTTCCTTTAGCGTCGGGATAAAATATTGCGTCCAATACATTACTTTGTCCCCTTCTCAGAAAAATCTTGCGGTAAAGATATATTATGCCGATCAAACTTTTTAAGAAAAGACGGCGGGATCTTGTCAAATTCCCAATGCCCAATAACTTTTGTGCCCTCGTCTTCCATCCGATCTTGTACAAAGCGAAAAATATCCCGCATCACAGCATCTTTTTTCTCAAGGTCATAGTAAACATCGGTAATATTTGCAATCCGACGAACCCCATCCTTAAAAAGTTCGATATGAACAAGCAGATCGATCGCCCGTCCGATCTGTTTGCGGATTTCCGGCAAGCTCAATTTAAGCCCGGCCATCATGATCATTGTCACCATACGATCAACGCCATCTTCCGGGGAATCTGCATGCACGACCGCCAATGCGCCGGAGTGACCGGATGCGATAGACTGAATCAAATCCATCATCTCGTGTGAACGCACCTCACCAATAATAATGCGGTCTGGACGCATGCGTAATGAATTGACGAACAAATCCTGGATCGTGATCTCTCCACGGCCCTCAATATTCGCCGGCTTTGTTTGCAGCGTTACAACATGATCCTGTTTCAAACGTAACTCCGGCGTATCCTCGATCGTAATGATCCGCTCCTCTTCAGAAATATTCCTTGAAAGAACATTCAGCGCCGTTGTTTTACCCGTCCCAGTGGAACCGCAAAAAACAATGTTGAGTTTTGCCTGAATAGCCGTGATCAAAAATGCGGCCATTCTTTCATCAAGCATCTTCAGTTTAATCAAATCCTCCAAAGAATTAATCTCTTTCGAAAACTTCCGGATCGTTAAAATTGGGCCTGCCAATGTACACGGCGGCATAATAACATTGACCCGCGAACCATCCGGCAAGGAAAAATCCGCATAAGGCGAAGACTCATCCACCCGTTGATTGGTGCCTGACGCCGCAAGAATTTTTTGTACCGTGTGATTCACGTGCTGAATGCTGTCGAATTTCACATCAGAAAGTGTGATCTTTCCCAATCGCTGTATATAAATTTTGTCCGGAGCGTTCACCATGACTTCAGCAATCGTGTCATCCTCCATCAATGGCCGCAAAGGCCCCAAGCTGACAGTCGCCATCACGAACTCGCGTACCAAAGCGATACGCTCTTCCGTCGCCAAGTCAATATGCTCTTCATAGCACATTTCACTGATTGCATGATCCACGAAGACACGCAGTTCATCCTCATGCATCTTGTCTTTGACTTTTATAAAATCCGTATGCTGAATCAAATGCCGGCTTACCCGGCTTCGGATCTCTTCTCTAACCATACGGCCCCTCCTTTATCTCTTATGAATTTGAAAAATTTTGAAAAAAACTTTTTACTTTATCAACCCATCCCACCGCGACCACATCATTGTAAACAACAAACACCATCAAACACATTAAAAGGGTAAACCCGACTTGATTAAACTTCTCTTCAATTTTTAACGACAACGGCTTGCCCCGTAACGCCTCCAAAACAATTAAAAATAAATGGCCTCCATCTAGAACCGGGATCGGAAACAAATTAAAGAGCGCTAAACTTGCGCTGATCACGGCCATCACAAGCACCACATAAGCCAAGCCCATCGAAGCCGCATCGGCGATCACATCAAAAATACGGATTGGCCCCGCCAACGCATCTTTCGCCGGCATCGCCCCGGTGATCACATGATACAACGCTGAAAGCGTCATTGATACCACTTCCCACAGCTTACCCGCCGCTTTTGCCAACGCTGCGATCGGCCCATAACGCAAAAAAGAAACCTCTTCCCCGGGCTCTATTCCGACAATAAAGCGTTTCTCATCATCCCCAAAAACATTTTTCAAACTTTCTTCCCGGGCCGTTACCACCAAAGATTGGGGCTTCTCATCACGCAAAACATCAAATGTTAATTCTTTTTCTTTTGCCCGCGATACAACGGCTTGAAGCTCTTCCCACGATTTTATGTCCACTCCATTGATACGAAGGACCTGATCTCCGGATTTCAGCCCAGCCGCCTCTGCCGGAAAACCTTGCATGATCTTGCCGATCGTTGTTCCCAAAACGGGCAATCCTGAAACACAGAGCATATAAAAACACACATAGGCAAAGACAAAATTGATAATCGGACCCATGGCGACAATCACAGCCCGATGCAACGGCCGATGAGAGAAAAACTCATTCTTTCCTCCCTTGCACTGATCCCGCTCATCCCCGGCCATCTTCACGTAGCCCCCCAACGGAATCGCTGAGACCATAAACTCTGTCCCTTTAGACGTCCAGGAAAACAGCTTCGGGCCGAAACCGATCGAAAACCGTTCAACATCAACTCCCAAACGACGGGCCGCATAAAAATGACCCCATTCATGGACAATAATCAAAATACTTAAAACAGACAAAAAAATCAATGTACTCATGACAAACACCTTTATTCATGGCTGTTAATTATACGTTTGCCTGCTGCTCAATGAGCTCACACGCACAATCCCTTGCCCACTGATCTGCAGTTAAAACTTCATCCACCGTTGAATACAAAACACTCCGGTGGCCCCAAACAACCTCCGATACCACTTGATAAATCTGGTTAAAACGGATCCTCCCCTTCAAAAAAGCATCCACCGCCACTTCATCCGCCGCGTTAAGCACTGCCGGCAACGTACCGCCTGCTTTTGCCGCTTCCAGGGCCAATGCCAAGGAAGGAAATTTCTTCATATCCGGCTGTTCAAATGTCAACTCCTTCAACTCCACAAAATTCAGTCCCTTCAGACCCGATGTCAATCGTTCCGGATAGGTCAAGGCATACTGAATCGGAATACGCATATCCGTCACTCCCAGCTGTGCCAACACCGAACCATCGCAAAATTCCACCATGGAATGAATGATCGCCTGCGGATGAATCACCACATCGATCTGATCCGCCTTCAAACCAAATAAACGCATCGCCTCAATTACCTCAAAACCCTTATTCATCAACGTTGCCGAATCCACTGTGATCTTCTTCCCCATCTTCCATCGCGGATGATCCAAAATCTCCTCCACGCTCACATCATCAAAGTGTTCAAACGGCACATTTTTAAGCGCGCCACCTGAAGCGGTCAAAAAAACCTTTTTCAAATATTCTCGCCCTTGTCCCTCAAGGCATTGGAAGATGGCGCTCTGCTCTGAATCCACCGGAATCACTGTTGCCCCATTTTTGCGGGCCTCCTCCATGATCAAATCCCCGATCATCACCAACGCCTCTTTGTTCGCCGGAGCAACGGTCTTACCGCTGCGAACTGCCGCCAAAAATGGTTCAAGCGCAACCCGTCCGGTCACACCGATCACCACCATGTCAACCTCAGGCAAAGAAGACAAATAGGCCAGTTGTGTTTGAGCATCTACAACTTTAATTTTTTTTCCAAAGAGCTTTGCCTCAATATCCCTGATCTTCCCGGCAGATACGCCAATATAACTCGGATGAAACCGCTCTGCCTGCTCTAAAATAAGATCATCCCGATCAAAACCCGTCAAACCCACAACCTGAAACCGGTCCGGAAACCGCGCGATCACTTCTAGCGTATTCACCCCGATCGAGCCCGTCGATCCCAAAATTAAAACATTGCGCTTCTGCATACATTAACCTCTTAAGACTGCTGACATATACAAATAAAATGCCGGCGCCGAAAACAACAAGCTATCGATAATATCCAGAACGCCTCCCATGCCGGGAAGCAGCTTTCCGGAATCCTTCACATTGCAATCCCGCTTGATCAAAGACTCCGAGAGGTCTCCCAGCTGACCAATCCCTCCGAAAAACAAACCCATCATCGCAACCTGCCAAAGCGGAAATTTTGCTTCAGGCGGCAGAAAAGAAAAACACAAGATCGCCATAACCGTGCTGAAAATTGCGCTCCCAACAGCGCCCTCAACGGATTTATTCGGGCTGATCCGCGGCAAAAGCGGATGTTTTCCCAACCAGCTTCCGATTAATAATGCCCCAATATCGCCGGATTTTGTAACCAGCAAAATAAACCCCAACATTTTAATCCCTGCCATATCCGGCAACAAAAAACGGATCTTAACCAAAAAACTAAACAGCCATGAAACATAAAACACCCCAAACATCGTGGTCGAAACCCCTACAATCGCATTGGTGTTTTCTTTGCGGGCAAACTGCAACAGCAGCACCATCAGAAACATCAAAACAATAAACAGCAACTCCCAATTTTTCGTAAGCTCAAACTGATGATAAATTGTCAGCGGAATCATCACCCCGATAAAAATACCGATATAACTGTAAATCGGGATCCCCTTCTTCTTAATCATGTAAAAAAATTCATACAGCCCGCCGATCGTCAAACCAATAATAACGACCATGAAAACCCAATCAAAAAAAATCCCGGCTAGAATAATAGCAATGCTGACAATCGAACTCAACAAACGGTCTCTAGACATCACTCGTCCTCCAGCTTAACTAATCGCCATTAATATCCCCGAAACGGCGCTCACGGCGTTGATATTCCGCTATCGCCTTGCGGAATTCTTCTCCCGTAAAATCTGGCCAGCACAAATCCGAAAAATACAACTCCGCGTATGACAGCTGCCAAAGCAAAAAATTACTGATCCTCTGTTCTCCTGATGTCCGGATCAAAAGATCAGGATCAGGCAATCCCTTTGTATACAGCATCTGGCTGAACATCGCTTCGTTCAGATCCTCCGTATTTAGCGCGCCCGCCTTTACCTTTTGAGCGATCTGACGAACGGCATCTAAAATCTCAGTACGCGAGCTGTAATTAAAAGCCAAATTTAAAATGAGCCCTGTATTTACTGCGGTCAACTGCGCGGTACGCTCAAACTGTTTTAACACTTGCGCCGGAACGCCTTCGCGTTTCCCAAGAAAACACAACTGAACTTTTAACCTCATCAATTCCTGAGATTTTATATCCAGCGCCTTACAAATCGTCTGCATCAGCATGGAGACTTCTGCTTCAGGACGTTTCCAATTGTCCTGCGAAAACGTATACAACGTCAAAACCTTAATTCCAAACTCAATGGCCACATCCAAAATTTCAGCAACACGTCTCACGCCCTCTAAATGCCCTTGAGTGCGTGGCATCTTCCGCCGCTTTGCCCAACGGCCATTTCCGTCCATAATAATAGCAACATGTTGTGGTATCTTCTGTATATTCATCATAAAGATTCGCTACTAAAAAAACAGGGGGATTATTCATCCCCCTCGCCAAAATCACGAAAAAAGCATCCTGGT
>JBBRHV010000041.1:0-18554 GCA_038222225.1 Candidatus Omnitrophota bacterium | reverse complement strand
GATACCAGCTATTCAGAATCGCAATCATTGACAGCCAGCGACTCCAAGAGTGTTGGGGTAACGGCAAATTATGATGATCGCGCAGCAAATTCAAGCAGCGCTTCCGGTAGTGTGAACGGCGAGCATGCTGAAGGTGCAAATCTGGATACCAGCTATTCAGAATCGCAATCATTGACAGCCAGCGACTCCAAGAGTGTTGGGGTAACGGCAAATTATGATGACCGTGCAGCACAATCAGATAGTGCTTCTGGTAGTGTTAACGCAGATCATTCGGAAAGTGCTAATCTGGATTCTAGCTATTCCGATTCAGAATCAGTGTCTGCCAGCGACTCAAAGAGTGTCGGGGCAACGGCAAATTATGATGACCGTGCAGCACAATCAGATAGTGCTTCCGGCAGCGTTGGCGGTGAGCAAGCAGAAAGCGGTTCGGCCAACGGAAGCTATGCCGATTCTTCCAGCAGTTCCGATAGTACGACTGCGGATGCGTCAGCAAGCTTCGGGTTAGATGCTAATGCTTCTTCTTCGAAGAATGCGTCTCTTGAAGGGGAATATGCATCATCGGAGACATCAACACAAGAAAACAGCTCAGCTGCGACAGGGTCTTCAGTTGTATTGTCCGGCCCTGCTGAAGGTGAAGCAGAGGTTTCGTCAACAACTGAAACAACCGTCGAAGCTTCAGCGGATGAATCAGGAACAGCTTCAGCAGCCACATCAACGACTGAGTCTGCCAGTTCTGCTACACAGGACGGCACCACTGAAAACGCTTCTTTTGCAGGAAGTGCTTCAGAGGAAAAAAGCGGGGCTTTGGTCATTGATAAAAACATCAATGGAAGCTATGATTCTTCCAGCACGAGCGATGATAGCACAGATGCATCTTTTGGTGCTGAATACAGCAAATCCGGCTCATTTGGTGCGGAAGGAGCAGAGGCTTCAGAGGCTTCTCGTTCTACAACAGCTAGCGGGACATTTGACGCTAGTTCTGATGAAGCTCTCTCAGCAGGTGCCAGCAAAGATGCTTCTTTGAGCGCCAGCCAGAGCGAATCCGGCTCATTTGGTGCGGAAGGAGCGGAGGCTTCAGAGGCTTCTCGTTCTACAACAGCTAGCGGGACATTTGACGCTAGTTCTGATGAGGCTTTCTCGGCAGATGCCAGCAAAGACGCATCGTTGACCGCTGGTTACAGCAAGTCAGGTTCATCCAGCAAAGATGAAGCGGCCAGTTTAGAGGCTTCTTCTAATGTTGCGGCTAGTTTGGATGCCTCTTATGCTGAATCAAGCTCAAAGAATGATACTGAAAATAAAGATAAAAGTTATGTTGAAGGAACGACCTACGATGAAGCCAGTGCTAAGCTCATCGATAAAGATCAAAGTTCAGAGGGATCTTTGGTGGTTAGCAAAGATAAATCTGTGACCTATGATGATGTGGACACAAATGAGAAGACGGCGAGTGTGGATCATTCAGAAATTGATACACAGGCGCTTGTCGATAATTCGACGTTGTCAACAGAAGTTGAAAAAGCAGAGACAAAGCATGGGACGGTTAAGAATAAACTTCTTATTACAAATACGTCTCAGCAAAATCTGACTGTTGTCAGCAACCTGAATGCTGTTGCTTCTGCGACTGCTATCCAGGCCAACGTGGCAAACGCAAACACTGTGTCCGGTAATTTGACACAGGCCAACGTGGCAACGGTTATTAACGGGATGTAATCTGTTTGTTGTAAGGCGCCCTCGGGGGGAGAGAAATTTTTCTCTCCCCCTGTCGCACCTCTAAAGTAAGGAGCGCGGACTTTGTAAGCCGTGAAAAAGGCCATGAAAAAATCTGTTAAAATCATAGCGTTTTTAATTCTTCTGCCATTTTCATTCTCAGCTTTGTCTTTCGCCGGGGAATCGCGCATTTTAAGCGATTACGAGCTGGATCAAATCCATGCCGGCGGGTTGAATCTTGATTTTGACAGCTTTTTAGGTTCTTTTACAAGCACGTCAGATACAGTCTCCAAAGGAGGCGTTTCTGATATGACAGCCGGCTTAAGCAGCCCGATTGTTGTGAATAGTGCTGGATCAAAGGTTCAGATCGTGGAGATCAAAACGCCCAAGGTCCCGACAATGGCTACTGTGCCTAATGCTCCGACGGCGCCAAAGGCGCCGAATGCTTCAAGTTTGCCGGAAGTGCCGAGTGTGCCGGAGACGCCCACAGTGCCGGAGGTGAATTTGGCTTTGGCCACTATCCCAGAAGCGACGATGTCAGTCGTGCCGGATAGCACTGTTGTCGATATGTCTTTGTTGGCCGTTTCGACCGCAACGTCTGATTTGAATAATATTCCACAGACACCTGTTGTGACGGCAGTTTTCCGGATGCCACAAGTGCGGTCACAGCTTCCGCGCCGTCCAATGGTGTCGGATGTAACAGTTCTTGCTGCGCCCGATGTCAGTAGTGCCGCTAAACTATCAGAAAACACAGTAACACCGAATGTGCCGACAATGCCCACCGCACCGACAGCGCCGACAGCTCCTGGGGTGAGATTTGATGTGGTTGCCGGGCAGAATAACGGAAAATTTTCCGTTGCTGTCAGTGACCAGTCTGCGACGTCCGTTGCAGCGGGTACGCCTATTTTTACAGCAAGCAGCCCGGGTTCACAAAATTATCTGAATGTCACAGATACGGCTCAGCAAAATTTGGAAGCGTTGATCAACATAAATTCCGCAGGCAGCGTTATTCCGGTTCAACTCAATTTGACGGTCTTGATCAATTCCAATGTGGGAACCATGAACTTGTCTAACAACTTAGATCTCAGCAGTTTTGCAACATATCAATTCCAATAATTGATGTTGCAGAGACAACTGTGAGTATATAGAATAATTTATAATGAATTCGCGCATATTCCATATTTTTTTCCTGGCTGGAATTCTTGCCTTCATTCCAATAAATAGCGCTCATGCCGCGACGTTTACGGCGGCAGGCATCCGTCTAACAAAAGATATCAAGCCTTTGCGCACGATCAAGCGCAGCAATGTTATTTCGCAGAGCCTGGATTTCAGCTGCGGCGCCGCCGGTCTTTCGACGTTATTAAATTTTTATCTTGGCGATCAGGTGAGTGAAGAGGAAATTATCGAGGAATTGCTTACGACGGTTCCGATCGAAAAGGTCAAGCAGCGCAAAGGATTTTCTTTATTTGATCTGAAGACATTTGCCGAAGCGCGTGGATATGAAGTGACCGGTTATCAAATGGATTTTGAATTTTTGAAAAGTTTGGGGGTTCCGGTCCTGGTGCCTATTAAATTCCGGAATTACAGCCACTTTGTCGTCGTAAGAGGGGTGGTGGGTGACAGGGTTTTCATTGCGGACCCGGCAGCGGGCAATATGTCCATGAAGGTCGGAAAATTTGAACAGATTTGGGCAGGCGGAATCGGGCTGGTCATTAAAAATCCGTCCCATAGAAAGAATCAGCAATATGCTTTGCAGATCCAGGAAGAGGATCTTCTGGTCACGGATTATAAGTATTTAAATAAATTTATGAACCAGGTGGTGGTGAGGACCGCTGTATTTCCCTCAGAATATTAAAATAACTCAACTGGCTGAAAAGAGGGGGCTATGCCTAAAAAAGCAAATCCGATAAGTGTGATATCGTTTCTGGTTGTCGCGATGATTGCCGGACTCATGATGTGGACGCAAAGGAGTCAGCAAAAACTCATTCGTGATATGCGGGCTCAAATCAAAAAGGAGCTGCAGGTCGAGCAAGTTCCTTTGATCGAACAGTTGGTCAAGGACGAGGTTCAGCGAGTTTATGATGAGCAGGTCGCAAAGGCCTCTTCATCAGGCATATTCCTATCCAAAGTTGATCAGGGATCCGCTTCGGGTGAGACCGTTGAAGATGCGATCCACCGCATTGTTTGGGAAGTTTATGAGGACCAAGTGGAGGCCCGTAAAGCAAATATCGCCTCCGATGAGCTGCTTGATGCGCAGGTCGCCGGGACGGGGATCAATCCGGATACGGAGATCCAGGGTGGGTTTGTAAAAAAGCCGGCGTTAGAGCCTGCATACCGTTTGGCAAAAGCAGCGGACAAAAAAACAGTAAAAGAAGGTGCGGAAGACAGGGAAGATGTCGAGGCAGGAGAAGGCGTGGAGCGGCCGGAATCCATTGAGCGTACCATGCAGCAGAAGGGGAGTGTGCTTCTTCCAAAAGGGAGACGCATTTTCGAACCGAGTTTTACCTATGCTCACTTTTCGACGAATAGGATCAATATTCAGGGTGTGACCATCCTAGATGTATTGACCATCGGGCCGGTTTCTACGCAAAAAATTCAGCGAGACATGTTTATTCAAACAATGGCTTTTAAATATGGATTGGCGGAGAATTTTCAGGGAGACCTGCGCATTCCGTTACGCTATGAGTTTGACCGGATCACGAATACTGATCAGACTGCCGAGGAGACGCGCAGCAAAGGCGGCCTGGGAGATATTGATCTTAGTTTTTCCCGTCAGATCGGGTGGGAAGAGGGATGGAAACCGGATCTCATCGCATCCTTGGGTGTCAAATCAAATACCGGCGAGTCGATTTATAATAACAGTGTCGGTTTAGGATCAGGGCATTGGGCTGCACACGGGTCATTGGTAGCAGCCAAATCCAGCGATCCGGCCGTTATTTTTGGGAGTTTAAGTTACGCACACAGTTTTGAACGAAGTTTTTCTAATTACGGAAGCGTTGAACCGGGTGATACCATCGGTTATAGCTTAGGGCTGGCCATTGCGTTGAGTTATCAGACGGCGGTCAATTTTTCGTTTGACCAGAGCATTACTCAAAAAATGAAACGCGGCGGTGAGCCGGTTGTGGGGTCTTTCGTTAATGCCGCGAATTTTAAGACAGGTGTGAACTGGGCGCTCAGTGAGCGCGCTTCCGTGGATGTCAGCGCGGGTATTGGTGTCACGGCGGATTCCCCGGATTTCACGGTTGAAGTCCGCGTTCCGGTGTATTTTTAATTAGAATAATATCAAGAGAAAACTCCGGTTCCCTGTTGATCAGGGGGCCGGGGTTTTTCTTTGAAAAGACATTTTCATGCAATGTCTGTTAGAGGGTCTTTTTCGGTGCTACACTAAATAATCATAAAATAAAGCGGGGGTTGTTTTAGTATCTTCAATAGGGTAGCGGAGCTGTTCATGTTGGTTTTGCTCAAAAAAATTTTTCGAAGAATAAAAAATTGGGGCGTTTACCTTTTTTCGGTCAGAGATATTTCAAACGGGAACGCGCGAGAGGTCTTAAGCCGGGCCGCGCTGATTTCCTTATTCGTTTTTCTTTGTATTTTTTCTCTGAGCAATATTGAGGAAAGCATCTCACTTGTTAAGTACCATTCGATTACGGGGATTTCTTTTTTAACGGAAAATTATCAGCTGTTCCTTCACTCCCCCGGAGATTTTGTTATAAGAACCGTTGGTTTGCAGACAGGGGATTGTGAGGGCGGTTGGCGTACGCTATGGTATTTGGGGCCGCTTTTTGTTTTTTCGACTCTTCTGGGCGGATTAACCTTGAGGAATATTTATCTTTTTACGATAACGGGATCTTTGGCCGGACTGATTTTTTTTTATTGTTGGCTCCGAAAGACCTGGGGCGAGCGGGTAGCCTTCTTTGCTGTTTTCATGTTCGGCTTTTCAGCTGTGTTTCAGGAAATCGCCCGCTCCGGGAGTTATATTTCTTTCGGGGTTGCGGTAACGATTGCGTGGAGTTTTTTCCTCTATGAATCCTGCGTCTGGAAGAAGGCTTTGCCATTTTTGGGCATGGGGATCCTGACCGGCCTGACCTGGTATGGTTATGGGCCGTTGCGGAGTCTGTTTTTGGTCTTTTGTATTTTTTTCGGGTTTTATAAGGCAGAGCGCAAACCGAAAAAATTTCTTTTTTTTCTGATGGGGTTTTTCCTCATGCTCCTGCCGGGAGTTTTTCTGAAAGTGGCGGCCGTTGATTGGAATTGTTATCGGGAGCCGTTGCGCGAGCTGTTTTTTGACCAGGAAAATATTTCCGGGTTTTCATCTTTGGCTAAGAATGCCGGATACTTTTTAGACCGGATTTCAGGGGGGGCGCAAATGATCGAGCCCCCGCTCAGCAATAATGTCCATGCGCATTTTCTGAATCGTCTTTTGCTGCTGCCGTTTGTTTTGGGGGCCATCCGGGCTTGGCAGAACCGGCGCGACTCGCGCTATCTGCTGTTATTGCTGCTGAGCCTGTTGATCTATCTGCCGCCGCTGTTGTTCACATCAAGCAGGGGATATGTTTTTGCCCGGAGATCCCTGTTGTATGTTGTGCCGACGTATTTATATGTGGGATTGGGGATGGAGCAGATAGTTATTTTTGTCCAAAAGGTCTCTGCCGGATGGATCCGGCAAGGACTCAGGGTGATTTTTGCGGCCGGCATCATTTTTGTTCTTTGCGGGGAATTTTCTTATTTCCATTCGTACATTATCAATCATCGACGTGATTTGGGCCTGCTGAGCTTTGCCGAAGCGATCAGGCAAAGAGGCCTGAAAGGGGATCTCTTTTATTTTGAACCCGATATCCCTCCTGGGGGCTGGACGAAAGACATTTCGGTCTACAATTTTTCCCGAGAGAGCGATATTCTTCAGTTGGTGTTGATGCGGCCTCGAGTCGAGTCTCCGCAGGTGAAGAGCCTAACTCCGGCGACCGGGATTCAGGATGCTGTCGGGGGCGGATATCTCCTTCGAAGTCCGCTGATTGCTCCCGAACAGCTTGAGGATATTTGTCAACAAAACGGGCTTATGTGTGAGCCGATCCTGGAGTCCCCGCTCATCAATTGGAAGAGGGAAAAGCTATTTCCGTTGCGGAAGGGCTTTTCGTTTGGGCTCTATTCCGTCAAGGCGCGCCCTTAAAGACGAATGAATAAAAGGGAAGGTAAGGGGGCGGGGAGCATGGTATAATGACCTTGTTTAACCCTAAGCTGTACAGAAAATATTTTCTATCCGCATGCCAATTATGTTCAAAAGGTTTTTACAAAAAATAAAGAGCCGGGTGGTGTTTATTGTCTCGGCTGTTTTTCTTTCCGCCGTTACTCTTGTTGCTGTTCATATCAAGGTTCTTTATTTTGTCATGTACCGGCCGTATTCGGCTTATCTTTATCTTTCCAGCATTTTTTATAAGAAGGCTTTTTTAGAAACAGGCCAATTCCCTCTGTGGGATACATCCATGATGTGCGGAATCAGTGATACTTCCAACGTGCCTTTTCCTCTTTCGCTTTTTCGGGTTTTTATGCTTTTGGGATGCTCTTCGATTTTTTCACTCTTTTTAGTTGAGCTTTTTTTTATGCTGATGGGGACGGTGTTTTTTTATTTGTTGATGCGCCTTTATCGGTGCTCACGGCTTGTTTCTTTGTTCGGAACATTTCTGTATATGATTTGGCTTTACAAATGGAACGTCTCCGAGGGCTATCCGATGGCTTTGGCGCCGGTGATTTTTTATATTTGTCAGAAGTATGAAGACACGTCCAAATATAAATATATTTTTTTCGGGGTGCTGGCCGTTGCTGTCACGTCGTTGACCGGGATCATTCATGCCATTGCCGTTATTTTTTTGTTTCATATGGTTGTGATGGGATGTTTTTTCTGGCAGGGAATTTCGCGGAAATATTGCTTAGCGGGAATGCTGTCCTGGGGGTTGGGGTTTGTGTTGGCGCTGCCTTCGCTGTTGCCGCAAGCCCAAGATGTTCTGATCAGCCAGAGGCTCTTTTATGCCAAGGCGATGTTTGATTTTGTTCATTTGGATTGGACAAAATTCTGGTTGAGGCTCAATGAAGTGCTGCAGCTGTTTCCTTTCACGCCTTTGTTTCTGTTTTGTTTTGTTTTGGCGTTCATTTCAGTTTTTTTTCTGACCGACAAGAAATTAAAAACGATTTTTTTTGCCTCCGCGGGATTTTTTGTTTTTCATGTTGTACTAAGTTTTACCCAAACGGCGTGGAGGGCCGTTCCGGTCATCGGGAAACTGATCAATGCGTTTGACCTTTACCGCTCGGCGGCATTGATTGGATTTGTGGTTCTTTTTTTCGCCACATACGCGGTTCAGGCGTTTATCAATGCCCCGTTGACCGCAAGCCGAAAGCGGAAGATATCCATTGCCGCGCTCACGGTTTTGATAACGGGTTTTTTTGTCTTTCTTTATCAGGTGGCTGCCAGCAGGGCCCTGATTATTATGGTTGAGGGCTTCGGCGTTCTTGCGTTTGTGGCGGTTCATCTCTTTTCGCGCAGCAAGGTTTTTAAGGGAATGCTGAATGTCTTGCTGGCCGGGACCCTGATTTATTACGGCGTTTTGTATGAAGCGGATTTTTTTTATAATTATTGTTACAAGAACATTCGGGAAAAGGGGTTTCCGTTTGTCCAGACGGTCTGGAAGGATACGTATCCGCTTATATATTTGGGATTGTTTGCCGATGAACCGACGCCTTCTAAGAACATTGTTTTGAAGATCATGAAAGAGGACTCCGCGAAGGGACACTTCCGAAGCGCGGACCTGGACACCCGGTATAATTTTTACGGCAAGGTGAGATTTTATGCAGAGGGGGTCAGCAGTGTTTATGGTGTGGCGAATATCTATCCGTCCAGATATTATGATTTTTTCGGATGGATGACCAATACTCCGACGGGTTATACCACGGATGCCGCTTATGCCTTCGGGCTTGGTTGGGTTCATAATCAGACGCTTTTAAGCCTGGCCGGGGTCAAGTGGTTTATTGCGCCGAGCGATTTTGAGACCGATCATTTCCGGCTGGTTTGGAACGGCGTTAAATACGCGCTTTATAGAAATGAGAATGTGTTTCCACGCGCCTTTGTGGTTTTTCAACTGAAGGGTTTTAATGATAAAGAGGAGATGGAGGTCTATCTTAAGAAGGCCGAGCTTCAGGAATTAAGAACATCGGCGGCTATTCTTCAGGAGGATTTGAACGGATTTCCGCTTGAATCTATGAAAGGGACGGGAGAAGGGGCGGCGGAGATCACTGTGTATGAACCTAATCAGGTTGTGATTGAAACAGAAGTGAGCAAGGATGGCATGCTGATATTGACGGACATGTTCCACCCCAACTGGAGGGCGACCGTTGATGGGGTCCCGGTTGAGATCTATCCGGCTTACTACACGTTCCGGATGGTGGCGGTCCCTAAGGGAAAGCATACGGTGCGTTTTTTTATTCAGGACAATGCCTTTATGCTGGCCCTTTGGATCTCTTTTTGGACATTTTTAGGGATGATTTTATATTTTTTCTGGGAAAAGGCCCGAAAAAAGAGGCGAGGCCTTTCCCAAGATCGGCCGTAGTTCCGTTAACATTTTCCGGTTTTTGTGTTTATCTGGGATTGCCTTAGGGGCGGTTTTGCTCTAAAATGTTAGTTAAAAGAAGGAATACGGAGCAAATTTTTAAATAGTCTTTACAATTTGGGCAAGATTGTGTATGCTCATGTGCCTGTTTTTAGGCATTCGTCAGGTAGGATTTTTAAAGCAGGAGTGATTATGATTTCAGCACAGAGTGTATCCCTTCAATACGGTCAACGCAAACTTTTTTCCGGTGTAAACATTGTTTTTTCTCCGGGCAATTGTTATGGGCTTATTGGAGCCAATGGGTCCGGCAAATCCACGTTTCTAAAGATCCTTTCCAGAGAAATTGAGACCACCTCAGGGGAAGTTGTGGTGTCCCCGGGCAAGAGGGTTTCGATCTTGAAACAGGATCAGTTTGCCTTTGATGAATACACGGCGCGTATGACGGTGGTCATGGGACATGAGCGCCTTTACGCGATTATGGCAGAAAAAGATGAGCTTTATGCCAAAGAAGATTTTTCAGAAGAGGATGGCGTGCGCGCCTCTGAACTGGAGGGGGAGTTTGCCGATCTTGACGGATGGAACGTGGAGGCGGATGCCGAGCGCCTTCTCCATGAACTGGGAATTCCTCAAGAAGCGTATGACCTTCCGATGAAGCAGCTGGAGGCGGGGCAGAAGGTTCGTGTGCTTTTGGCGCAGGCCTTGTTTGGCAATCCTGATATTCTTTTGCTGGATGAGCCGACCAATCACTTGGATGTTGAGACCTGTATCTGGCTGGAAGAGTTTTTATGTGAATTTGAGAATATCGCGATTGTGGTTTCGCATGACCGGCATTTTCTGGACAAAGTCTGTACGCATATTGCGGACATTGATTTCGGAAAGATCCAGATCTATACGGGGAATTTCACGTTCTGGCAGGAGGCCAGTCAGCTTGCGTTAAGACAGCGCAATGACGCCAATAAGAAGGCGGATGAGAAGCGTAAAGAGCTTCAGGATTTTATCGCGCGTTTCAGCGCTAACGCCTCGAAGTCCCGTCAAGCCACCAGTCGCAAAAAAATTCTGGAAAAATTGACGTTTGAGGAGATCAAACCGTCTTCCCGAAAATATCCCTATATTAATTTTGAGCAGGAACGCGAAGCCGGTAATGACCTTCTTTCGGTCGACGGTCTGTCTAAGGCGGTTGATGGAAAGGTCATGTTTCATAATTTTTCCATTACAGTCGAAAAAGGGGATAAGATCGCTTTTGTCGGGCCTAATGATCTTGCCAAAACAGTTTTGTTCCAGGTTTTGATGGGGGAGCTTAAAGCGGATGCAGGCAGTTTCAAATGGGGGTTTTCTACAAAGAAGGCCTATTATCCGAGAGACAATACTCAATATTTTCAAAAAGACATTCAGCTTATTGACTGGCTTCGGCAGTATTCAGACAATACGGATGAGAATTTTGTGCGCGGATTTTTGGGGCGCATGCTGTTTTCAGGTGAAGAATCGTTTAAATCGGTCACCGTTTTATCCGGAGGGGAGAGGGTCCGCTGCATGCTTTCCCGTATGATGTTGAGTCAGCCCAATGCAGTCATCCTGGATGAGCCGACCAACCATTTAGATCTGGAGTCGATCACCGCGCTCAACGAGGGTCTGCAGCGGTTTAAGGGGACCCTTCTTTTTTCTTCGCATGATCATCAGCTGGTTCAGACGGCAGCTAACCGCATCATTGAAATTACTCCGAAAGGGCATATTGATTGTGTTCATACGAATTTTGATGATTTTCTCTCTGACCCGAGAGTGAAAGCTCGGCGGCAAGAGTTGCTTGACTGATTTTGCAGTTTCTTTTTTTATGAGGTTGCTACGATTTATTTCTTATGTGTTGCAGAAAGAACAAGGGCTATTTACAATACAGTAGAAAAAAAATGATGGGACCATTCTACCAAAATAGAACGACGTTTTTGACTTGCATGATTGACGCTTTGTTTGTCTGCACAGCGTTCTTTACGTCTGCCTATAGCCCGATCGCTGAGAAATCCTTACTCAATATCTTGATTCAATATATTTTTATTCCTTTCTGCATATGGATGGCGCCGTTTGAGGACGTCCTTACCAATATGGAAGGAGTTTTTTCGAAAATGTGTTTTGTTTTTTTTATTTCCTTGGGGCCTGCCTTTATTTATGCGTGGTTGTTGAATCGGCTTTATTCTCTCATCCATTCAGATCTGACCTATTTCCAGAAAAAAAATCAGGGGAAGATGTAATCTTTGGGGTTTTGAGGTGATGTCACAGGAACTCAAGCTTAAGGGTGGCTTTCTGTAAAGTTTTTCCATGACTATTGCAATTTAATCGTAATTTTAATACTATATATTCAATGAAAAATTTTGTCACTCCAGATAAGGCTGAAAATCACGCGGAGATCCTCTCTAACCGGGTCCGCAAACGCTACGACCACATGCGCAAACGTTTTGCCCGTCAGAAGATCGATTGTTTCCGTCTGTATGACTGGGATATTCCCGAGGTGCGTGCGGTGGTGGATTGGTATGCGGGCCATCTGGTTGTCGGTGAATATGTGCGCCTGCAGACCGGGCCCGAATGGCTGCCGCAGATGGCCGCGGCGGTGGGGGCGGTTCTCAATGTTCCGCCGGAAAAGATCCATGTGAAACGCCGTCGCACCAAGACCGAGGATGAGCCCCGTTACACAAAGATGGCGTCTCAAGGAACGCGTTTTACGGTCCAGGAACGGGATCTGAAGTTTTGGGTGAATCTGGATGATTTTTTGGATACGGGATTATATTCAGATCATCGGGACACCCGGGTGATCATTAAAGATCTTGTGCAGGGGCAGAAATTTCTGAACCTTTTTGCTTATACCGGAGCTTTTACCTGCGCCGCGGCTTTAGGCGGAGCAGCCACGACGGTGACGGTGGACCGCTCGGCAACGCATTTGAAATGGGCACAGGATAATCTCGAATTGAACGGGCTTTGGGGCAAGCAGCATACCCTGGTGCATTCTGATGTGGGAAAATTTTTAGTGAAAGCCTACCGGGATGTGCAGCGTTTTTCTTTGGCGTTTGTTGATCCGCCGTCTTTTTTTCAGGATAAGGTGAAGGCCAAGTCTTTTGATGTCAATCGGGATCATCCCCAGCTGATCCGTGATGTTCTTCGTATCATGTCCAAGGGCGGTACGGTTTTTTTCTCGACCAACCATCAGCGTTTTGAGCCAAAACTCGAAGGCCTTCCGGTTAAAACGCTTGTTGAGCTGACGCCCAAAACAATTCCCGAAGATTACCGCAACCGCGGGATTCACCGCTGCTGGAAAATGACGGTTTAAGTCAGAAAGGAGGAATCATGGTAAAAACACAAATACGAGGCATTGGTATCAGTCTTTTTTTAGCGGGGATTTTTGTTTTGGTCGGTTATGCCATGTATGTCGGATTTCTTTCGGGTGAAAAGATGGGCGCGTATACGATCCAGGAATTTGATGGTTCGACTTTTTCGCTCGTCGGGTTTAGCGTGAGCAAAGGCACGGCAAAGGCAACCCATACCGTTGGTCCGATAGCTTTTTCCCCGGAAATGAACCCGGTCGGGGTTGTTCTCAGCATTAAACAGAGGGGGGGCGGTTCTTCAATCGGGCATCAAGGCGTTAAATATGAATTTGAGTTGTTGGATCAACGGGGCAATCGTATTTGGAAGAAGTTAGGTGCGCAGAGCGATTCGGATGATGATTCGAGCTCAAAAAGTACAAGCATTGCTTTGGGAAGTTTTGAGGTCGAGCAGGCCGGGGAATATATGTTGATGTGCGATCTCAACGATGAGAGGTCCTTTAAGCCGATCATCATAAACGCGCAAGTTGTTTTCCGGCGCAATGTGGCGCGTGCGAATAAGCAAGTCTATCTGGTCAGCGGAGTGTTTGCCTTGGTCGGGTTTGTTGTTATGATTTCTACATCTGAAAAAAAATCTGTTTGATCGAACAAGGAGGCGGGAGATGAAAAGAAGTATTTTGATTATTGTGGCCTTTTTATTGGGGATGGTTCCTAATCTGTGCGCGCATTGTCAAGTTCCCTGCGGGATTTATGACGATGAGATGCGGATCCATCAAATGGAGGAGCACATTACGACCATTGAGAAATCCATCAAAATGATCCAGGATCTGTCACAGGCCGGCGAGAAGAATTACAATCAGATCGTCCGCTGGGTCAATAATAAAGAGGATTACGCAAAGTCTTTTTCTGATGTGGTTGTGGATTATTACATGACTCAGCGTTTGAAACCGGTCGCTCCGGGAGCCGAGGGGTATGATAAATATGTTAAAGAATTGACGTTGCTGCATGAAATGCTTGTTACAGCTATGAAGGCCAAACAGACGACCGATCTTGAAACGGTCAATAAACTCCGGACATTATTGGCAGGTTTCGAGCAGCTGTATTTTGAACCGGAAACGCCAGAGATAATGGCCAAATAGAGATTGGCCGGCGGATAGATCTTTTCTCATTGAAAAGGAGGACGGGATGCGTTTGCTTATATTTTTTCTCATTTTTTTTCTTTGTATGAGCGCGGCTGGTTTTGCTGAGACAGCTATGGAGCAGCAGAACGCTTTTCGTCCGCCGGACGGCCAAACATGGGTTTTTATCGGGCAGGACAAAGCCTCCATCGATGCCTATGTCAAGAATTTCGGGGTCGTTCCGGCGGGGGTTATGCTTTATACATCGATTCAGGAATTGGGAGGGCTGGAGAGCCCCTCGGATTATGGCTCCGGGGTTCATCATGCCGCATATCTTTTAAAGAGATATCCGGATTCGGCCCTTCAGATCGGGCTGTATATGGTGGGGGCGCTGGAAGGGATCAACCGCGGCGAATATGATGAACAGATTGCCCGGCTTGCCCGGTGGGTTCAGTCGACGGGACGGCCGGTCTTTTTACGGATCGGCTATGAGTTTGATTTTACGGAGAATCAATACGAGCCGTCCGCATACAAGGACGCGTTCCGCAGGATCGTTGATACGTTTCGTTCTTTAAAGGTTGAGAATGTTGTCTTTGTTTGGCATTCGTCGATCCCTCCGAATTCTAGGTTCGAGATCATGGCGTGGTATCCCGGCGATGAATATGTGGATTGGTTCGCGAGTTCTTTTTTTACGGTCAATCAGTTTAAGCCGACCGAGGATTTTGCCGCCTTGGCAAAGCAGCATGGAAAACCGCTCATGTTTGCAGAAACGACTCCGTTTGCCACGATGACTGTGCGCAGCAAACTTGATTGGTTGAAAAAGTTCTTCCGTTTGATCGAGTCGACTGATGCTCAGGCCATCTGCTATATCAACACGGATTGGGAAGCACAGTCCATGTTTAAGGGCCAGCAGTGGGGAGATTCCCGTATGGAACAATCTCCTGAACTTAAAAGTGCCTGGTTGGCAGAAATGCAAAAGAGTCGTTTTCTTCAGGCGTCTGATTTTTTCGCGAAATAGCAAAGGCCATGAAGCGGAGTTTCTTAATGATCAGGGGTGAAATGCGGAATAATCGCTGCCAACTTTAAAGAGATAATCTTCAAACATCCATGTTGTATCCACGCCAGACCAGAGCCGGACATAGATGGTATCGATTGCGTCTGCATTTACATGTGGAACTTCAGCATAGGATTGACCGCCGAGTTCCTGATCGAAGAGATCCCAGTGCCCAAGCTGAGTTCCGACTTGAAGTTTGTAGTTTAGGAACCCTTCTTGGTCCTCCCATTCAAAATGCATAGAGGTATCCCAGGTTTCCGTGTAATTGATGACACGGGTAATCCTCGCCGGGCTGAAGATGGGTTTGGCTGTGTTATATTCATAGTCGACATACTCCCAAAGGGTATCTATTTTTGACCATAGGCGTACAAAGAGAGACTTCTCGTTGAGAGGGATATTGGTGATGATGACGGAGGTGTTGTTTCCTACAGATTTTGAAAAAACATCCTTTCCTCCTTTGCTGCTTCCGACGTCAATATGATAGGATGGGATTCCTTCGCCGCGGCTCCAGGAGAATTTCATCTCTGATTGTGTGAGCATTGATCCCGGAGGAGGAACGTCTATCAAGGCGGGAGAGAGGTTCGGGTTTTCAGTCCCAAAGGAGTAATCTTCATAATACCACTGGCCGTTAATTTTTGATTCCAAACGGGCAAAGACAACATTGCCGTCGTGCGGAATGGACTCAATAGTGGCGTAAGTATGCAGTCCGGGTTCTTCAGAATAGATTGTCTGGTCTCCAGGTCGTATTCCTATAGACAGACGGTATGCTTCGACATCATTGCCTTCAGTCCATTGAAAGTCTAAAGAGGACTCAGACAGCATTGAGCCTGGTTGAGGCGACGTTAATTTGGCTGTTTCAATTTTTGCGCGAGGGGTTAAATAGATATAGTCCTGCTGTTCCCATTGTCCGTTGATTTTGGCTCGAAGCCGAACATAAATGGCTGAAAGGTTATGATCTGGAATTTGAAAATGGATCGGAGCTGGAGCATTGACCATCTTGTGCATGAGGTCGTTTTTGTTTTGTGAGGTACCGATTTTAAGTTCATATTTTGAGGCCCCTTTGATTTCAGGCCATTTGAATATGACATTGGAGTTTTTTAGAATGGTCTCGAGCGGCGCTGTCATCCATTGCTGCGGATTATTTTGAAGAAGAGGGATTTTAAATTCGGTGGAATAGGCATAATCGTTAAAGAACCATTTTTCATTGAATTTTGACCATAATCGTAAATAGACGAAAGGAATATTTGGAATATCGAGCGAGACAGAAGATTGTCCGTTGGGGATTTGAAAATTTGAGATGTCGCGCTGTCCTGGGTGGCTTCCAACGGAGAGCCAGGATTCTTCCGATCTCCGGCCTTGATCTATCTGAACAGTAAAGGGTGTCTGTTTTAATAGAGTTCCATTTGCAGGGTTGGTGATTTCAGCGGGTTTGGAGCCGGTATTTTCTGTAAAATAGCGATAGTCCTGATAAAGCCACAATATCCCAAATTTTGTCCATAATCGGACATAGAGTATTTGACCGTACTGGGGGATATCGGAAATAAGAGTTTCGGTCTCTTTTCCCATATTTTTAGAAAAAATGTCATCTTTGCCTAAACGCGTTCCTACGAAGATCCAATAAGAATCGGCCTCTTGAACATCTGTCCATTCAAATTTTATTTTTGGTTCATCCAGGGCACTTCCATCTCTGGGAGATGTGATTTGGGCTGGAAAAGGACTTTGTTTATACTGGGCAAATGAAGAGGGTATATTGGGCAGTAAAAAAAAGATCATAAAAGCTAAAATCATAGATTTTGAGCAATGGTTAAAAGAGGGCTTTTTGTGAAGATTATGTTGAAATGCAATGTTCATACAGTTGCTTTCTTTTTTTTGACTATACAATAAAAAAACCCATCAAAAAAGTCGAAGGGCTTCGTTGTGAATAACGATAACTCATTAGGAAATATTGAGTTACGGTAACCAGACGGCCATATCACATCCTGTAGGATGGAGGTAGGCTCACGGCTTTGTGCCCTACTCTTTCGAGCAGTTTACCTTTGAGATTGTTTATACATGTAAAGTATATACTATGAGGAGTTAAATGACAAATATCTATAAAAGGAGTAATAGCGTTTTTTCGAACGATCTCATTAACAATAAAAAGGCAACCTTAAAGGTTGCCTTTTTATTGGTTTTTCAGATTTAGATTTTTTTACGGATTTGGACTAGGGCTTGGAGATGTCCCAGGTCCCGGTATACACGTATGATCTTGTGTCGTGCTTATTCCTCCTACTCCAGTAGGATATTCGACTGTACAAGTTGAACCGCAGAAACCGCCGCAGGCTTGAGTGATGATTGGTGCCTCGATGCAGTTGCTTGAAGTCATAGTGGAAATGTCACAGGTGCAGGCCTCGTCATGATAACGGAAGGCCTTTTTTGCTTTCTTGAATACAAACATTTTTCGCCAACATTTATCGAAAGGACCTTGTTGCTCAGGAAGGCCACCAAGGCAATTTTCAAAGGCTGTGTTACATGTTTCGCGGTCCGCATCTGTGCCTCCTACGGCGAAACACGAATCATGGGCATTGCAGCAGGCTGTTTGATCGGCGGTTGGCGGTGTAGGTGGTGTCACTGGCGAAGAGGGTGCATTGACTGGTCCGGAACAGCCGTTAGGACAACGTGGAAAGTCTTGATTTCCGGTTCCCGGGTCCCCGATGACGGATGCAGTTGGAGTCGTTGCGTTTTGAGCAGAAGCATCTCCTTCAACAGGAGATGCAGCTATTTGATTTGTTGTTTCTTCATCTTCTTCGTCATCATCAGGAAAGTAGAGGTCTTCATATTCTTCAATCTCTTCATCCGAAAACAGGTCCGAACATTCAATACATGTTGAACATGTTGATGCCGATGGAGAAGGAGAGGGGCAAGTGGTGCCACCTATTAGGCCGGAACAGGCACTGGGAGATGGAGATCCTGAAGGCGAAGGTGAAGGGCTTTCACAAATCGCAGTCGGGCTTGGACATGGCGAAGGCGATACTGACGGTGAAGGTGATGGTGACGGTGATGGCGAAGCTGATGGTGACGGCGATGGTGACGGTGACGCCGAAGGCGAAGCTGATGGTGACGGCGACGGTGACGCCGAAGGCGAGGCAGACGGTGAAGCCGAAGGTCGCGCAGACGGCGAAGCCGAAGGCGACGCAGACGGTTTAGTTTGTGCTGAGGCATAGCTTAGAGTTGTGTTATAGAGAATAAAAGAGAAAAACAGTATGATTATAAAAGACAGATAGAAAAACGTAGAATGTTTCTTGTGTTTCACCGTGCGCCTCCTGTTTGTGGTCAGCCTTAATTTAAAAAGCTATGTTAAGTATATATTATAAATTTTAAGATAAACAGGAAAAGGTAAAAATTTTTCATATTTCATATGCAGGCTAAATCCATGTTTTAAACCAAAGATGATGACGAAAATACTGCTCACTTATTGGGAATCCGGTCAACAGGGGATACCAGTAACAAAAAAAAGCCAAAACAATCAATGTGTATGCGATTACCGCGCCTTTTCCCCAAGGGCCCTTTCTCCAAATTTTTGCGCACAGGATTCCCAATGTTATGATGATAAAGGGCAGGGCGCTATCAAAGTAATGGAAAAATTTTACGCGGGCGCCAGGTGTCAATCAGCGTTTAAAAATGTACCAAAAATCAGCACGAAAAGTGTACCACCGCCTAAGAGCTATCCACAGCCTGCTAGGCCGGGGATGATTGAATTTGAGCCTCCTTTCGCTGTTTATGTTCTTTGAGACGGTAGCTG
>JBBRHV010000040.1:0-18641 GCA_038222225.1 Candidatus Omnitrophota bacterium | reverse complement strand
GCGGGTTTACTTATATTTTTAATTTTGATTGGACAAAATTTTATGGCTTTAAACAGAGTTAAATGTAAAATAATACCACACGGAAGTGGGGGGGGTGGGGAAGGGAGAGAAATCGTTCTCTTGGCGGACGCGACGTTTGTGAGTTTGGTGGGATACTGTGCTAGCGGTTTCTTTTTGTCACAGGGGTATAATTTTGTGTTGTATTACTTGATCGCCTTTTCGGTGGTGCTGGAGAGGATTGCGGAACAGGAGGTTAAGTCCCAAGGGCCCAAGAATCCATGAGCCCAAGAAACCAAGAGCACAAGAGCCCAGGGGACTTGCGACCTGGGAATTGTGACCTGAGACCTGAGACCTGAGACCTGAGACCTGAGACTTGCGGCTTGCAACTTTTTAATGCTGTAAACAGCATTAACATTTACAAAAAATATGCTATATTTAGCATTAAGTAAGTTATTTTTAATGCTGAAAAGGACATTCAAATGGACTATTGGGGCAAAAAATTAATGAGAGAGCAGATTGATCAAAAACTGAGTATGTTGCGAAAGTTTGACGAGTTTGGAATGCCTGAGAACGGGTGGATTAAAACTATTCGAGAGGCGTTAGGGATGACAACCAAGCAGATGGCCGCAAAAACCAGTTTTGATCAGTCGCGGATTTCACGCCTTGAAAACGCGGAAAAAGACGGCAACCTTAAGCTCTCATCTTTGAAGAAAATTGCGCGCGGCATGGGGATGCGGTTTGTTTATGGATTTGTCGCGGGTACCACATTAGAGCAGATGGTCAGAGATCAGGCTGAAAAAATCGTGAAACAGCGCCTTAAACGCTTGGATGACACGATGGCCCTGGAATTACAAGGATTATCTTCGAAAGAAAAAGAAAAGGCCTTGAAGGATATGATCGAAAAGATCATGATCGATGCTCCAAAGGATTTTTGGGATGATAAGAAATTTTGAAACACCTTCCGGCGCAACTTCACTAACGTCTGATGAATTTGAAGGTCTGAAGATCAGTCATATTACAAGTCGGGCAGAGCTTGACCGTTGGGAACAAGAAAATATTAATGTGGCAATGGATTGGCTTTCTCATCGAAGAAAAGAAGATGTTCTGACAGAACATTTTATTAGAAAGCTTCATCAGAAGATGTTCTCCAAGGTCTGGAAGTGGGTCGGCAGATTGCGCTGTTCAGATAAAAATATCGGTGTCCATTGGAGAGATGTTTCTGCGGAATTGCGAAAACTTTTTGATGATACGCGTTATTGGATGCATAATCGCATTTTTTCAGAGGATGAAATTGCGGTGAGGTTTCATCATAGGCTGGTGTGGATTCATATTTTTACAAACGGCAATGGGCGGCACGCCCGTTTGGTGACAGATATTTTAGTGGGAGAGGTACTTCAGAAAGAACCTTTCACTTGGGGCGGAAGCAGACTTTCGGTGACGAGTGAAATCCGGGATTTGTATATTAGCGCTCTGCGTGACGCGGATGAACATCATTACGACGCATTATTGAAATTTGTAAGATCTTGAACGGCACAAGTGCCCAGGAGCACAGGAGCGCAAGGGCCCAGGAGCTCAGGAAGCCAAGAACCCAAGTGCCCAAGGGACTTGCGACTTGCAACCTGTGACTTGCGACTTGCAACTTGTGACTTGTAGCTTGGGACTTGCAACTTGCAACTTGCAACTTGGGAACTTGGGAACCTGATAACGGTATAAGAGTTGACGGAAGTGTTTTGTGTGCTATACTTTTATGTAAGTTAAGCCTAACATATGTTAGGAATACATTACAGCTATTAAGTGAGGCGTATGTTTTCTCCTTTCCAAATTAATGAGATCATTGATTCACCATCGAAGCTGGCTATTTTGCGTGTTTTTGCTTCCCGTGATGGATTGAAGGCGACTGGGCGTGAAATCGCCAGATTGGCAGGGTTTTCTGTGCCGTCAACACATGAGTCCCTGAAGGATCTGTATACGCGTAATATACTCAGCCGGGAGATTATCGGGCGGCAGCACATTTATGCGTTGAATGAAGAAGACCGCATTGTCCAGAAGGTTCTGCGTCCGATGTTTGCGGTCGAGAATAATTATAAAGACGAGATTCGGGATCTGATTTTGGAAGAGATCCAAAAGGCCGGTTTAAAAGAGAAGGTTGTTTCGATGATTCTTTACGGCAGTGTTCAAAAGGGAACCGCGCAAAAAGGAAGCGATGTTGATGTGGCGGTGGTCGTAGGAAAATCAACGAATGTGGGTCGTGTTTTTGAAGTCTTTAATTCAAATATTGAAGAGAGGTTTAAATCGTTCTTTGGTGTTCATTTGGATTTTTATGTGAAATCAGCGGTGGAATTCCGGAAATTACTGCGGAAGAATCAGCCGCCGGTTTCTACGTTAATGCAGTCTTATTCTGTCCTTTACGGTAAAGAACCGCTGGAGGTTTAATATGGCGTCTAAAGAAAAGAAAGTCAGGAGAGAGGATAAGTCTGCCGCGGCAGCCTATTTTAAAAAGGCGTCTGATAATTATGATCAGATGATTGCTGCTTTTCATGCGTCTAATTGGAATGCCGCGGCGACGTTGGCGGTTCAATGCGCTATTTCTTCAGCTGATGCCATTTGTGTTCATGAGAATGGCGTCCGGTCTATATCGCAAGATCATCTTGATGTGTGTGATCTTGTTAAACAAATACCTTTTAACGATGCTGCTGAAAAAGCAAAGCAGCTGCGGAAGATCATTATTCGCAAGAATATGGTTCAGTATGAATACCGCAGTGTTCGCAAAAGTGACGCCGATGAAATGGTAAAAGTTACTGCTCGATTTTATCCCGATGCCGGAACCCCCCATCTTCAGATGGGGGGTGGAAGGCGTTCCGGTCGGGATTCCGCCCTGCGGAATTTCGAGGACAAAGGAACCGGGGACTTCAGTCCGCGGGGCTCCATCAGTGGACAAAAGAAAAACTACAGCAATAAAGAACTCAAGGACCCAAGTCCTAAGTCCCAAGAGCCCAAGAGTCTTTGGGACTTGCGACCTGGGACTTGCGACTTGGAAGCTTGACATTATGTCGTAAAAAATATATACTTTTTGCGACACTTGAAAGCCGAGATTATGATGCAAAGCATTGTAAATAAAATAAAAAAGAGGATACACGGTAAGGGGAAAGGTTTTGTTTTTACAAAAAGTCATTTTCTTGATTTCGGGAACCCTACGGCCGTGGCTAAAGCGCTGGAGCGGTTGGCAGATGCGGGAATCATTCGTAGACTGGCGCGCGGTCTCTATGACTACCCGGCAACACATCCTGCGTTGGGATATCTCCCCGCGAGTTATGAGCGCATAGCTCAGGCATTGGCGGGAAGGGATAATCTAAAAATTCAGCCCTCCGGAGCATATGCCGCTAATCTGCTTGGTCTGACTGATCAGGTGCCGGCAAGAATTGTTTTTTTAACAGATGGCGCAAATCGAGTCGTGCAGATAAAAAATCAGCAGATCGTTTTGAAAAGAACAACACCCAAAAATATGGCAACGGCCGGAAATGTCAGCGGTCTGGTTATTCAGGCGTTACGGTATTTAGGGAAGGCGCACACAGACGATAAAATAATAGGGCTGCTTAAAAAAAGATTAAGCCAAAATGATAAATTTCAGCTTATGCGTGATCTGCGTTATGCTCCTGCATGGATAGGATCAATAGTTAGACAACTCCAGGGATAAGGGCGTTTTATCCCCAGAACAAAGGAACAGTGGACTGGCTTTATGAATACATTCGCAGTATTACCGCATAAAGATAAACGCGCGTATTTTGAAGTGGCCGCGGCCAATTTAAACATTATGCCGCAACTGGTTGAGAAAGATTTTTGGGTCTGCTGGATTTTGAAAATCCTTTTTTCATTGCCGGAGGTGGGTTCTCATTTGACCTTTAAGGGGGGCACGTCTCTTTCCAAATGTTATAACGTTATAAAGCGTTTTTCGGAAGATATTGATATCTCAATAGAGAGGCCTTTTTTGTCGAAGACTCATGCGATTGAGCCGGATAAGGATCAAAGCACTAAAGAGAATCAGAAGAGACTTAACGAATTGCGATTGGCTTGCAAGACGAAGATCGATGAAGTTATTGTTCCCGGTTTAAGGCAGGCCATTACGGCGGTGCTTTCCGATGGAGGAGAATGGGGGCTTGAGCTGGATCCGGAAGATGCTGACGGACAAACGGTTTTGTTCGTTTTTCCGCACGCCATGATGATTAATGGTGAAAGCTATGTGAGATCATCAGTCAAGATTGAGTTCGGCGCCCGCGGTGACCATTGGCCGGTTGAAACCGTGACCATCGTTCCCTACGTCGCTGGTGTTTCAGGCGAGCTATCCATGGAAGGGTCTCCGGTGCGTGTTTTGGCCGCGGAAAGGACTTTTTGGGAAAAGGCGACGATTTTGCATATGATTTATCATTATCCGTCTGAAAAAAATGTGCCTCTGCGAATGTCACGGCATTATTACGACATCTACGCGATTGTCAATTCTTCTATCTATAAAAGGGCGTTGGAAAACATTTCATTGCTTAAACATGTTGCGGATCATAAAACATTATTTTTTAGGGCGAATTGGGCGCATTACGAAGAAGCGGTGCCCGGGACCTTGCGATTATTACCCCGTGATGATCAGGTGAGCCAGTTGAAGAATGATTATCGTCAGATGCAACAAATGTTTTTTGAGGCGCCGCCTGCGTTCGATCAGATGATGGAAAGATTGCGGGGCATAGAAAAACAGATCAATAATTGTTGACTTGCGACTTGGGACTTGAGATTTGTGACTTGAGACTTGGGACTTGAAAATTGGGACTTGGGAACCTGGGACTTGAAATTTGCGATTTGGGGTATTGAGACATTTTAGTTAATTATTTAGCAGAATGTACATCATTTTGTAAAATTACTTTATGAAATGTATTATTATGGTATACTTTCCTTGTAAGGAGGAAGGCAAATGAATATATCAAATATTATTGAATTGAACAACTTATCTCTTGAAAACGTAAAGGTTTTCACAAAAAAACGATTTATTTTTGATCAAATGGTTGACGATACAAAAAATCAGGCAAGACATTTTACAGGTATTATAGGAGCCAGGGGTTCCGGTAAGACTATTTTGCTTAAACAATTAAATTTCATTTGTGATCAAAGCTTTTATATTTCACTGGATACGCTGGAAGGGGATCTTTTTGAGGTCTTTCAGAAACTCCATCAAGACCTTGGGGTGAAAATTTTTTTGCTGGATGAAGTTCATTTCTATCCTGGGTTTGAAGGAGTTTTAAAAAAGATTTATGATTTTCTAGATGTCAAGATTATTTTTACAAGCTCTGTTGCTTTATCAATGCGCGAGTCCGCATATGATCTTTCGCGCAGGGTTCTTTTACGGATCATGTATCCTTTCTCATTCAGGGAATTTCTTTATTTTACAAAGGACATTTCCAGGGAGACTGTCAGTTTTAAGGATATTATTGATAATACATTTGATAAAGAGTGGTTAAGATTTTTTCCTGATTTTCAGAAATATATGGAGGGAGGCATTATGCCTTTTGCGCTTCAGGAACCTAATCCTGTAAGTGTGCTTGAGAATGTATTGGCAACAGTCATTTATAAGGATATTGCAAGAGTTTCGAATTTTGGTATGGATGAATTGGACAAAATTTCCAAAGTTGTTTCATTTATCGGAAAGTCGGCTGTTGACGGCATTAACTATACGTCTCTTTCTCAAAATATCAGTATTACAAAATTTAAGGCAGAGCAATATATTGATCTTTTAGAAAAATCTTTTATCATTCATCGAATTTTTCCAAAAGGAACCAATATTATGAAAGAGCCCAAGATACTGATGGCGCTGCCTTATCGATTGTTATACAGCGATCGTGATATATGTTTGGGGGGGCTCAGGGAAGATTTTTTTGTGGAGGCTATGAAGATGCGCGGCCGTGAGATTTTCTATCTAAAAAATCGCAGAGGGGCTAAGACCCCGGACTTTTTATGCCAATGCGGTGATACACAGGTGATCTGTGAAGTGGGAGGCAAGACAAAAGGGGCGCAGCAGTTTAAAGGGATTGATATGAAAGATAAGGTCATTTTTTCGGATGGGATAGTGTCTCAGGGAAAAAAGCGGCCGCTGATGATTTTGGGTGTGATAAATCTTTAAACCGCATAGGGTTTGATGAAAGCAATCAACTAATTCAAGAGCCCAAGCGCCCAAGCTTGGGCTCTTGGGAACCTTTATGAATACTAAAATAAACATTCTCTTTGTTTTACCTAATTTCGACACGGGGGGATCGGAGAAGCTGGTGGTGGAGCTGGTCACGCATCTGGATAAGACAAAATTTAATCCGATGGTGTGTGTGTTTTTTAGTGGCGTATATGAAGCAAAAATTAAGGAGTTAGGAATCCCGTTTTATTGCGTGCATGAAGACGGGCGAATCAGGCCAAAGATTGAGATCGTGAATTTTTTGAATAGAATTGTTCGCGAACACAAGATTGATATTGTCAACACTCATCATACCAGCGCATTACTTCAAGGATTATTATCCTTCAAAGTATTTAATCGAGCCCGGCTTATCCACACTGAACATACGCGATTAGAGTATGAGCCTAATATGAATTCAAGGATTCTGAAGATCCAAAAGTTCTGCATGAAATTTGTGGATGTGGCATTAGGCATTTCTGAAGGAGTATGTGAATCTTTTCGGGATGAGTTAGGTGTGCCGGAGCGGAAGATTGTGAAGATACTTAACGGTGTTGACGTTAGTAAATTCAGGATGGCGGATAGCGGAAAACAGAGAGCGGAAAAGCGCAAGGAGCTGGGGATAGGGGAGAATGATATTGTGATCGGCACTTTTGCGAATTTCCGTAAGCAAAAAAATCATTCGCTGTTGCTACGCGCATTTGCGCTGATGAAGAGGAAATCGGAGAATGGAGAACTGAGCACGGAAGGACAGGAATCCAAAGATCAAAAAAACGAAAACCATCCATCATCCGTTATCCATCATCCGTTTTCCTTAAAATTATTACTAGCCGGCGATGGACCGGAATTTGAGCATTCAAAACAATTGTGCAGGGATTTGGGTTTGGATTTTGTTGATTTTAAAGAGGATGGGGTTTCCTCCGTTCTCCGTTCTCCCTTCTCCATTCTCTTTTTAGGAATGAGAACCGATATTCCGGAATTGATGAATATGATCGACATCTACTGCCTGCCTTCACATTTTGAGGGATTGCCTATCAGCCTGATCGAGGCCTTTGCCGCAGGCAAGCAAGTGGTGGCCACGGATGTAGATGGCAACCGGGATGTGGTTAAGGAGATGGGATGCGGGATATTGGTTGAGCCGGACAATCCTGAGGGGTTAGCTGACGCAATTTTAGGGATAACGGAGGAGGGGGCATGGAGTGCGGATGATTCAAGGGATCCGTCTTCCGCTTTCCCCTTTCCATTTTCTTTTAATCGCATGATGAAGAGCTATGAGGAGTTATTTTATGAATATGCCGACAGATAAGAAAAAGATTAGAATTTTATATTTATTTCCAGGCCCAACATATCGGCCGGATTTGCCAAACTTTAAGGATCGGTTTGAGATGTTGTCAGAGTATTTTGAGGGAGAGATTTACAGTTGGTCCTGTGATGAAAAATATAAGGAATTCAATGTGGGAGATTTTGTATTTCGTGGGCTTATTACTCGAAAGGAGGGTTTCATTAGAAAAATATGTTTGACTTGGCATATTTTAAAGTGGGGATGGGTCATTCGAAAAAAAATTGATATTATTGTATGTTTTGAACCAATGTTTACAGGGGTATTGGGTGTTATTATTAAAGGTTTTTCAAGGGCAAAATTAATTATTGAAATCAATAGTTTTAATATTGGCGGAGCGGTCCAGCTTGAGGAATTCAAATTTTTTGGTAAAAGTCGTGTTTGGGTCTATCGGGCATTGAGTGATTTTTCCTTATTTTTTGCTGATGGAATCAGAGTTTTGACAGAGCTTTCTTTTCCGCAGGTCGCAAGACGGTTTCCGGAAAGAAAGGTCTTTTGTTTCCATGAATATGTTCCAACTCATTTTTTTGCAAAGGGTCAAAAAAGTGATAGAAATTATATTCTTTGCGCGGGATTCCCGTTTTATCGCAAAGGGATTGATATTCTTGTTAAGGCTTTCGAGAGTATTGCTGATAAGTTTCCCGAGATGAGGTTATGTTGTATTGGCCATAAACTTGCAGAAGAGGCAAAAGAGCGTTTGGGCTCCTGGCATGAACGGGTTGAGTTTATCAAACCGGTTTTTTATGATGAATTAAAACCGTATTTTTTAAATTGCACCTGTTTTGTGCTCCCTTCAAGGGAGGAAGGAATGGGGTGTGTGATCTTAGAGGCGATGTCCTGCGGAAAGCCAATTATCGGATCTCGTGTTGGAGGAATCCCTGGACTTGTCCATGAGGGGGAAAATGGATTATTGTTTGAATCCGAAGATGTCGACGGCCTGGCGCAATGTCTTGAGAAGGTGCTGTCTGATAAAGAAGTGCGTGAGCGCATGGGGCGCAAAAGCCGGGAACTTGTTGAATCCAAATTTTCGTCAAAAAAATATGGTGAATATTTCAGAAACATGATCTTGGAGGTTTTGGGTGATGACTACAAATGACCGATTACACCGGTTATGGCTTTGGCTGCGTTGGGGCAGTTATAATCGATATCACCGGTTTCGTTTTGATTCTGTGGCAAAAGGTGTTTTAAAGAGCCCGCCAATTTCCGGGAAAGATGATGGCTGTGTGATTGTCAGTTTGGTTTCGCACCGTGATCTGTGGATGTATCTTGTCTCTGCTAAATCTTTCCGGATATTTTTCCAACATGGTAGATTTGTGGTTCTTAACGATGGATCATTGACAGCAAAAGATGTTTCTATATTAAAAGGCCAGATTGCAGGGCTAGAGGTCAGATCTGCAGCTGATGTTTCAAACAAGCATTGCCCTAAGGGCGGGTGTTGGGAACGGTTATTGTGTGTCGCTGATTATATGACCGATCATTATGTGATCGTTTTGGATGCGGATATGATCACGCAGTTCGAGGTTTCGGAAGTTGAAGAGTGCTTTCGGGAAAATCGCAGTTTCATTATGGGGATCAGAGAAAATCAAACGGTTCAGTCTATGCCTGAGATATGGAAAGAAGAGATGGCCGGATATGGCAAAGTCCCCTTGAGTTCATCGCGGGGAACGCAGGAAACATTTGATACGAATATGGACCGGATCCCCGGATGGGAGAAATTAAAATATTTGAGAGGCAGCGGAGGGTTTAACGGATTTGCAAAGGGGTCTTTTTCCCGCTTTGATGTGGAAAAGTTTTCCCGAGAAATGGAAAAAATATTTGGGGCCCGTTGGCATGATTGGGGTACGGAGCAGGTCACATTGTGTTTTTTGATCGCCAATTCACCGGATGCGTGTATTTTGCCGTACCCTAAGTATGCGTTACATTATGCCGGGAAAAAGGTGAATTATGAAGGTTCATCGGTATTGCATTTTATCGGAATGAGCCGGTTTAACACTGGATTTTATAAAAATCAAGCCAGGACAATCATCCAGCGCATGAAGGTTTAACGTGTCTAAAAAACGAATTCTTGCCATATTTTCAGGGATCTTGGGAAACAAAACATTATCTGACCGTTATTTAGAAGTTTTTAAGCGGTTAGATGATTATGAGTTGAGTTTTTTTTATATTACTGGTGATGATTATGTGCGGTATCCAGCTTCTGGTCTGGCGCGTTTCAGTAGTTTTTTAAGACTGGCAGATATTGCGAAAAGGAAATATAAGGATTGCTGTCAAGGCGAGTATGACTTGTTGTTCATTAATGGCTATGATATTGCCTTTGGATTATTGGATCAAGTCAAGATGCACCCTACGATGTTGGCTTTGGATGCCGTGCCCGAATTGGTGCATGAGTTGTTGGGGCGCACGTCAGGAAGTTTTCTGGGCCGAATGCGTTCGGCCATCAAAGGTGTCGTGGCAGCGGTCCTTTATCGGGGGCTGTTTAAGAACATTGATTATTTTCTTCCAATGACGCGATGGTGTGCGGACGGATTAGAGCACTGTTATCGCGTTTCGAATGAGCGGATGGCTGTTTCGTATTGTCCCTGCGATCTCAATTATTGGCATCCTCGCGAACAGGGCGTTAATGAGAAGGTTCATTTGCTTTTTGTGGGGAATGATTTTAGGCGCAAGGGTGGGGATTTTCTTCTGAAAATTTTCGAGAGCCATTTTCAGGAAACATGTTTGCTTACGGTGATATCAAACGATTCGATGCTGTCTTCTGGCAATCTTCCTGAGGGGGTTGAGCTGCGGGCCAACGTGCGACATGAGGGACTCATTCCCATCTTTCAATGGGCCGATATTTTTGTGTTTCCTACGCGGAAAGAGTACCTTGGAGTTGTGGCAACGGAAGCCTGCGCGACAGGGTTGCCGGTGATCGCCCGGGATGTGGGTGGATTGAGAGAGTTTATTATTGATGGACATAATGGATATTTGATGCCCTATGAGAGTGGGGAAAAGGAGTGGGTCGCAAAGATCCAGTATTTGATTGATTATTCCGAAGAACGGATTCGCATGGGAATCAATTCCCGTAAGTTAGCTGAAGAGATGTTCGGGATGGAAAAATTTGAGAAAATCGTGCGGGAAGCAGTGGGGAGTCTGGTGAGGGCGCATGGAACAACAGGATAAAAAAGCCGCGGTTTTTTTTCGTATATTGGCAGGGCTGTGCTTGGCATTTATTATTTATGCCAGCCTGACGTATGCTGAACCTGAGGGTGAAGTCATGATCTACGCGAAATGGTTCGGTATGTTTTGGGCTCCTTTTGCGCGGAATTTCCGTTCTTTGAATATCCTTAAAGATATGGCGGTCAATATTGTGTTCTATCTTCCTTTGGGGATGCTGATCCCGTTTGCCTTTGGCGGACTTAAGTCGCGCTATATCAGCCCCTGGATCGTGTTGGGATTAGGGCTTAGCGTATGCATGGAATTTTTGCAGATATTTTTTGGCCGTCAGGCGGATATCCTGGATATTATTCTTAATACTTCCGGGTATCTGTTCGGTTACTGGACAGTTGTTTTCGCGATGCGCCGTTACAGCTTAAGGCCGGCGGCGCTTCTTGGATTTGTGGAGGATGAAAAAGACTCAAGTTCTACAAACACCCTGATCGCGCTGCGCTTCATGTATATGTGCGCGTATGCGCTTGCGGCGCTGGTGCCGTTTGATATTTCGGTTTCATCCGCGCGTGTGTACGGACAGTTCCTGGCAACGGCAGGTGCCGCGCCGCGGATCATTTTGGACCCGCTCTATCATTTCTATTCGGGCGGGATGTTTTCGCCTGTACTGATGCTGGAATTTTTAAGCTATATGCCGATCGCTGTTTTAACGGCGTTGGTCGATCTGAGACGTAAACGCTTAAGCTGGGTGAATGCCGTATGGTGCTGTTTTGTGTTCGCGGCGTGCGTTGAAGGAGCACAGGTCTTTGTTCAGTCGCAGACAACGGATGCTTTCAGTCTTGTCCTGGCGGTTCTGGCTGCCAGCGTGGTTTGGGCCGGGGTCAGGTTCACTCGTTTAAAAGCAGCCGAGGGGCAGAGTGAAGTGGTGTTTGATGCGCGGCGAAAGAAATTGATCAGCCTTTTGTTGATTTTTTATGTATTTGGGATCTGCCTGATGGCATGGGCTCCGTATCAGTTTGAGCCCAGTCACCGCAGTGTGGCGGATAAGTTGAGCTATGGAAGCAATATCATCCCGTTTCGTCTGCATTTGATCGAGCCCTCCGTTAGCAAGATCACGGATCTGGCTAAGGAGGCCGGGCTCTTTGTGCCGGTCGGGATATTGATCGCTGTATTGATGAGCGGGGCAGGACGTTGGTTTGCGTCCTGGAAGACTGTTTTGACCGCGATGCTTTTTTCGTTGGTGTTTGCGTCTTTCGTTGAACTGACTCAGGCGGCCTGTGTCGGACGCTATGTGGATATTACGGATGTTTTGATGGCGGCATTGGGAGGAGTCGTGGGGGTGTTTATCGCCCCGGTGTTTAGAATCAGCGTAAAGCGTAATGATAACTAACAGTGAACAACTAATAACTAATAATTATTGTGTGCACTTCGTGCACCGGATAATTTAAAACGGACACAGGAAAACAGAAAAATAGATAATATGACACAGACTGATCAGAAAAAAAACATCAGGATCCTTCACTTACGCAGTTCCGGCGGGTTTTATGGGGCGGAGAGCGTGATCCTGAATTTAATCCGGCAGTTAAATGGATCTTGCTCTGAACAGCATATCCTCTGTCTTAACAACACCAAGAATCCGCATACTGAATTGGTTAATAAGGCGATGGAAGAGGGTTTGCTTGCAGGAAGCGTGGATTGTCGAGGAGTTTTTGATCGCGGGGCCGTCAGGTCGATCCGGGCATATATTATTGATCACAAAATTGACATCCTGCATTGTCATGATTATAAGGCGACGGTTTTTGGTTTGATCGCGAGCCGTGGTTTGAAACTCGGCAGGGTCGCGACCAATCATCTGTGGGATACAATAGACTGGAAGTTATGGCTCTATGAGAGGCTGGAGGGGATGTTATATAATTTTTTTGATCGGGTTGTCTGTGTTTCGGAACCGATTGCCAAAACTGTGAGGCCGTTTGTCTTTAACCGAAAAAAAATCAGAGTGATCCCCAATGGGATCTCTATGGAAGTATTTCAGGACAAAAGTGGCAGAGAAACAAAACGTGGCGACTGGACTGTTGGTCGGGATGATATTTTGATCGGGATTGTGGGGCGTCTTGTCCCCCAAAAAGGGCACAGGATCTTTTTAAAAGCGTTCAAGAAAGTTGTCGATGGATCAAAGAACGTTAAATGTGTTTTTATCGGGGATGGACCTGATCGTGGGGTTATTGAAAATGAAATACAGCGATCCGGGCTTTCTCCGTTTGTTCAGATCGCAGGAGAACAAAAAGACATGCCGGCTGTCTATGCGGCATTGGATATGCTTGTAATGCCTTCGCTGGAAGAAGGATTGCCGATGGTGCTTTTGGAGGCGATGTCAGCAGGATTACCGGTTGTTGCAACAAAAGTTGGGGCGATTCCGGATGTGATCAAGGATGGATTTAACGGGCTTCTCGTTGATCCGCAGAATGTTGAGCAGCTGGCAGAGGCAATTTATAGAATTATTGACGGAAGCGGAAGGGGACAGTCCACCGTAGGTGGACAGCCCCCAGATGCTCCGTTATCATTGTCAGAATTAACAACCAACGCCCGCCAAACCGTGGAATTGCATTTTTCCAGGCAACGCATGGCGAGTGAGTATTTGAATATATATAAGAATTTGTAGGATAGGAAAATAGATCAAAGGCTAAAACTTTTGATAATACGGTTTTCAGCGTTAAGTTAATATATGGGAAAAATAAAAGTGGCACCCTTTTCTATTGTCTATGCGGAGAATACATGGTATATTCTACGCATAGGATGCGGAGAATATGAAATATATACATCAATTAAAAATTTGGCCAAAGTTTACATGGGATTCTGAAAAGATTATTCCTCTATTGGGAAATGTGAGAAATCATCAAGGACGGCTAATTGGCCGTATGGAAATGCTGGGATTTCCACTAAGGTCTGAGGCGATATTGCAGACTTTGACACTTGATATTGTTAAAAGCAGCGAAATCGAGGGTGAAATTCTTGATGTAGCCGAGGTTCGTTCATCGATTGCCCGCAGGCTTGGCATGGATATTGGCGGGTTAGTATCTTCGGATCGTCATGTTGACGGCATTGTTGAAATGATGGTGGATGCCGTACAGAATTTTGACAAACCGCTTACTCAGGACAGACTTTTTGGATGGAATGCTAGTTTGTTTCCTTCAGGCAGAAGCGGAATGTATAAAATTACTGTTGGTGCTTGGCGCAGTGATGCCCAAGGGCCTATGCGTGTTGTTTCTGGTGCAATAGGTCGTCAGAAGGTGCATTATGAGGCCCCTGAAGCGGTACGCTTACCGATGGAAATGGATAAGTTTTTGTGTTGGTTTAATTCTGCCAAAGATCTGGATGCTGTGCTTAAGGCGGGGATTGCCCATTTGTGGTTTGTAACACTCCATCCCTTTGATGACGGTAATGGCCGTGTTGCTCGGGCCATTGCTGACATGCAGTTAGCACGGGCTGATGGCAGTCGTGATCGTTTTTACAGCATGTCAGTTCAAATTCGTCAAGAACGAAGCGCGTATTATGATATTCTTGAAAAGACTCAGAAAAATACGTACACAGTTAAAGATGGCATTGATATCACCTCATGGCTTGAGTGGTTTTTGATGTGTTTTGATAGGGCATTATATATAACCGAAGATACGTTGTCAGGCGTCTTAAAAAAGGCGCGATTTTGGGAATCCTGTCAGGCTGGTGGGATTAATGAGCGGCAGAAGGAGATCATTAATAAATTATTTGACGGGTTTGAAGGCAAATTAACTTCTTCGAAATGGGCAAAAATAACGAAATGCTCTCAGGATACGGCTTTGCGTGATATTCAGGATCTTCTTGAAAAAGATATTCTCCGGAAAGATCCCGCAGGCGGGCGCAGTACGAGTTATTCGTTAGGAAAGCAGATTAGCGGATTGGCAAACTAGCGGACTAGCAGACGAGTGGATTGGCTGAAAAATCAGGTCTGTGGACTTGCCCAATAGTTTATTTAGTGTGGTAGATGTCAATTATTTATAGACAATTATTACATTATTTAAACTAGACAATAGTTTAAAAAAGAGATTATTAAGAATGGAAGATAGAGCAAAAATAAAAATTTTACACTTGCGCAGTTCCGGGTGGTTTTACGGAGCCGAAGCGGTCATCGTGAGTCTTGCCAAAGAACAGATTCGTCAGGGCGTGGATGTTGTGGTGGGTGTGATCAAATCAGAGAAAGCCGGGCAGGAAAACGCGTTGGCCAAGAGATGTGAGGAGGAAGGCATTCCGGTTAAGGAGTTCTATTGTGGGGGTAAGATTGATAGAAATGCGATTAAGGAAATACGAGAATATTTAGTGGCGAATCGTATTGATGTTTTGCACAGTCATGGGTATAAAGCTGATCTTTTTGCGTTTTTAGCCGGGAAGAAACTTGGTGTGAAGAAAATTTCTACGGTACATGGTTATATTGTTAAAAGCCTGAAGGTTTGGATTTATGAGTTTGTGGATACATATATTTTAAAGCGGTTTTTTGATGAGATTGTTTTGGTTTCGGAAGAGCAAAGACATTTGTTTAAAACACCCAAAGTGTCGGTGATTTTGAATGGAATCGATTGCGAAGCGTTCACTTCGCAATCGATGGAGAGCCGAACCCCGTCTTCCTTTACAATTGGTATCGTCGGTCGGCTAAGTGTCGAGAAAGGGCATATATACTTATTGCGAGCGTTTGCTAAACTACTGGAGAGCGGAAAACGGAGCGCCGAGAACGGAAAACAAAAAACAAAAGGCGGGCAGTTTCCGTCTTCTGTTATCCGTTCTCCGTTATCCTTACGATTATTAATAATAGGAGATGGACCACTGAGAGCCAGGTTACTCGAAATCGTCCACCGCACCAAGATCCTGAAAGGAAAAGTGCGTTTCTTGCCGGCACAGAAAGATATCAAGAAATTCTATGACCAAATGAATGTGCTGGTTTTGCCATCATTAAGTGAGGGTCTTCCCATGACGTTGTTGGAAGGCATGGCCATGGAACTTCCGGTGGTGGCCACCCGTGTCGGCGGCATTCCGGATGTGATTAAGGATGGATTTAATGGACTGCTCGTTGAGCCGCAGGATGTTGAGGGATTGGCTGGAGCAATTTATAAAATTATTGAGGCCGGAAGGGGACAGTCCACCGTAGGTGGACAGCCCCCAGATGCTCCGTTATCATTGTCAGAATTAACAACCAACGCCCGCGAGACCGTGGAACTGCATTTTTCCACCCAGCGCATGGCAGCGGAATATTTGAATGTTTACAGGAATCTCTAGCCTACAACTGCGTAGGTTAGAACCTACGCAGTTGTTATAAGGCGGGGTAGAGGGTTTTGGAAAATAGAAAATGGAAGAGGGAATATGGAGCGGCGAAAATCTAAAGTCAGAAGCGTTTCATCCTTCTTTTCCGTTGGCGTTTTTTCATTCTCTGCCTTTCGTCATCCTTTGTCTCTTTTCCATATTCCATTTTCAGTTTTTACGCGTCCATCTTCCATTCTCCATTCTCCATTTTCTTTTCTATTGTGTTTTCTGTTAGTGTTCGGCTGCGGTAAAAAGGCGGACAATGATGTGCCGAAAGAAAGTCCGTCCTCTGTTCTCCATTCTCCATCTTCCTATAATAAAGAATCCGGTCTGTTTAGTGATTTTGAAGGGTCTGACCCTGTGTCGTGGGGAGGGGTGTCTACTGAAATAGTAAAAGGAGGAGAATGTGGTAATTTTGGAACGGATAACGGAAATCCTAACTCCGATGGCCGGAATTCTCCGTCCTCCGTTCTCAGTACTCCGTCTTCCAGCAACAATCACTGTCTAAAAGCCACTTACCCCAAGGGTGATTTTCCCGGATTAAGTGCCAAACGTTTTCCTAAGGACTGGTCCAATTTTGGTATATTTGTCATGGATGTTTTTAATCCCATTGGTGATGTAGTAAAGTTTGGGATCTTGATCAAAGATGCGCCCGGAGGGGATGGCTATGTGAATCGATATGATGGAGAATTCGCGTTTAGGCCAGGCAAAAATAGATTTGTTTTTAATATTACGGGGCTTAGAACTAATGACCGTAAACGGCAGATGGATATAAGTCAAATTACAGAATTTATCGTTTTTTTGATCAAGCCTGCTCAACCTACAGATATCTATTTTGACAATATTCGCCTGGAGCAGGCAGCCGGATCAGAGATCAAAGGGATGAAGCGTTTTGATATGGGAACATCCCAGTCGCAAGTCTGGCCTGGATTTGTTCAGATCACCGATCAGACTCAGTATACCGAAGACGCTGGTTATGGTTGGTCTTATCTGGGGCAGATGGATGCTCAGGACAGAGGGAATTATCCGGATGCCTTGTTCCGTGATTGGATCCGTACGGCAACGCCGTTTAAGGTTGATGTGGAGAATGGAGAACAAGTGGTGTATGTGATGCTGGAAGATCCGGGGGCCTGGGAGTATTACCAGAACTATCGAGATCGCCGTTTCTATGCCGAGGACAAACTCGTTGGGGAAGATAAAATGTCACCGGAGGAATTTTTTCGTGATTATTATTACAAACACATGAATCATGAGGATTATCCGGGACAGGATGTATTTGAAGAATATGTTCAGAAGCGTTTTGTCTGGAAGCGTTTTGTTGCCAATGTCGAAGACAGACAGCTGACATTAAGATGCGAACCTAATATGGCCTATACGTGTACGATCAGTGCGATCATTACCGCGCCGCTTGAGCAGGATGACAAAGTTCAGGAGTATTTAAAGCAGCTGGATCAACAGCGCAAAGAATTTGTGGACGGGCTTTATATTGAGCGCATTCCACAGTTTGATCCGGTGGATGATGGACTGGTTAAAGAATATCAGGGTCTTGGCTTCATTCCCTTTGTAAAAGATTATGATCAAGTCCTGTACCCCGGTCAACCGCCGGTTCAAAATGAAGTGACGGATCAAATTCAAATTTTTGCGGCACAGGAAGAGAGAGAGCCGTTTGTGATTGGCGTATATCCGTTGAGTCGTGACAAGGATGTTGTTGAATTGAGTCTCACCGATCTGGTGGATGCAAACGGAAACCGCATTTCAAATGACGCGATCAAAGTCCAGTATGTTCAGTACAAACTGAAACTCGGTGGCGGTGCCAATGTCTATACGGTGCGCGGTGAACTTTTGCGTGATAGCTATAAAGCTATTTTAAAACCGGGTATGACACGCTATTTTTGGATCACAGTTGATGTGCCTAAGGATGTGGCTTCTGGTGTTTATGAGGGTAAGGTTTCGGTTCGGGTGGGTGAGGCCGTTAAAGAGCTGGATGTTTCATTAACGGTTTTGCCGTTTACTCTCGCATCGTTGGATATTCCGATAGGGGTTTTCTATGCAATTCCGCCGCAATTTGATTGGTATGATGAGACCAAAAATCAGCGTTGGGCTGAAGTCGAGCGTCAACTCAAGGACATCCGAGATCATGGGATGAATACCCTGGCGTTGAGTGTGGTTCCCGAAGTCAAGGCTGTACATGAGAATGGTGATGCGGAAATGAATTTCACATTTTTTGATGAGTTTTTACATGCGTACAAATATTTCGGTTTTGATCAGCCGATCTCAGGGTATGGGTTGATCGGTATGTTTCACAAAATCCAGGAGCAAACAAAAGGGAATCCTAAATTGTTTGAAAAAGCGATGGTCAGCGCCTATGGCCAGATCCAGTGGCACACTAAGCAAATTGCCGGGGTGGAGATGGTGGCCGGGTTGGCGGATGAGGTCTCTAACGCTGGAGGTGCGGGCATTGATTCGGTAATCGAGGCTGCCAAAATATTAAAAGAGGCGGGCATCCGTGCCACGGGATATTTAAATGGGAAAAATGATGATAAAATTTTTCCGTATTTAAGCGATGTGACGATCAATAATGGTTTGAAGATCGACGATAAGTTGTTGTCGCGTGCGCGTGAGGCAGGAACCAGC
>JBBRHV010000039.1:0-18848 GCA_038222225.1 Candidatus Omnitrophota bacterium | reverse complement strand
GCTTGATCAACAAAATCCGTGTCATTCAAAGACGTTCGTTTGGAATTCGGAATCTTGAGTATTTAAAACTCAAGGTCATAACGTCATTTATCAAAGATCAACCCCTGTGATTTACCCACAGGAAACGGTGAAGAGCCATATAAATTATTCATTTATAAATATGTATATACTTTATATTTCAGGAAAACATCATGAATAAATATATTCGTGCCGGCATCGTTGGAGTCAGCGGCTATTCAGGCCTTGCAACAATTAAACTCCTTTTGAGCCACCCCAATATCCGCCTGACGTATGTCAGCGCCAACACGACCGAGGGAAAGCTCACGGACATTTGGCCTCAATTGAATGGTAAGACCAAACTCTATTGCGAACCGTTTCAGGCAAAGAAGGCCGCGGATCTGTGTGATGTCGTGTTCCTGGCTGTCCCCCATACTGTATCGATGGAGGTTGCGCCCCAACTGTTATCAAAAGGCCTTTCCGTCATTGATCTGAGCGGCGATTATCGGCTTCATTCTGCCGCTGCCTATAAGAAATGGTATGGCAAAAAACATAGCGACCCTCGCCGGCTGTCAAAGGCCGTCTATGGTCTTCCGGAATTGTTTCGCGCCAAAATCGCGACGGCAAAATTGATCGCAAACCCCGGGTGCTATCCGACGGCCGCCATCTTAGGCCTGTCACCGTTGGTGGGCTTGCAAACAGCTTCCGTCGGTTCAATCATCATTGATGCGAAATCCGGCGTGAGCGGAGCAGGCAAAAAGGCTTTGCCGGCGATGATGTTTGCTGAGGTCAATGAAAATCTGAAGGCCTACAAAATTTTCAGCCATCAGCACACACCAGAAATCAACCAGTGTCTATCGATTGTCGCCGGCCAGAATATCGATGTCACGTTCACGGCACACCTGTTGCCGATCACAACCGGAATTTATGAAACCATTTATGTTGCGGTCAAGGGGGACCTGTCGTCCGCCAAGATCCACGGCATGTATAAGAAATTCTATAAAACAGAACCGTTCGTCCGCGTCCTCAAACCCGGAGAGATCCCTGAGATCAAGAACGTGGTCGGAACAAATTTTTGTGATATCGGCCTGACCTTTAGCAAAAAAAAGCAACAACTGATTATAACCGTGGCGATTGATAATCTGATCAAAGGCGCTGCCGGACAGGCTATTCAGAATATGAACATTCTCTTTGGGTTTCCTGAGACCACAGGACTTCCATAAACACGAGAGGCTATTATGAAAATTATTAAGGCAGGCGTAACTCAGCCCAAAGGGTTCTTAGCCAATAGTATTTGCTGTGGAATCAAGCGTTCTGGACGTCCGGATCTTTCCTTAATTTACAGCAAGCTTCCCTGTGCCGCCGCCGGTGTGTATACCCGGAACTCTGTCAAGGCTGCGCCGCTCATCATATCCAAAAGCCATCTCAAGGACGGCACGGCCCAGGCGGTCCTGTGCAACAGCGGAAACGCAAATTGCTTTACGGGAAGCTTCGGCCTCATCTATGCTAAACGTATGGCCGAAATCACCGCAAAGCTGCTCAAGATCAAAACCTCGGATGTGATTGTGGCCTCCACCGGTATTATCGGACAACCTTTCCCGTTTAAAAAAATAGCGGAAAAAACGCCCCTTTTAGTGCATAGTTTAGGAAGCCGCCGCGTCAACGGAACCGCGGCTGCCTTGGGGATCATGACCACCGACCTGACAACTAAAGAGATCGCGATTTCGATCGAACTCGATGAAACAACGGTCACCATCGGCGGGTGCGCGAAAGGTTCCGGCATGATTGAACCGAATATGGCGACGATGCTGGCGTTTCTTACAACCGATGCGTCCATCGATCAGCTCATGCTGAAGAAGGCCCTTAAAATTGCCACGGACAAATCTTTTAACTGCATCACCGTAGATGGATGCATGAGCACCAACGACATGGTCTCCATCCTGGCCAACGGCGCTGCCGGTAATAAACACATCACCAAGGATGACAAAAACTTTGCCCTCTTTTGTGAGGCGCTGACCGCCATCTGCCTTGATCTCGCCAAAAAAATCGTTTTAGATGGCGAGGGGGCTTCAAAATTCATTGAAATTTTTCTCAATGGCGCTCCAAGTGAAAAAGTGGCCTTAAGAGCTGCTAAAGCCATTGCCAATTCGAATCTTGTGAAAACAGCGGATTACGATCAGGCCAACCCCAACTGGGGACGTATCGCGGCGGCGATCGGATCTCTCGGGATCAAAGTGGATGAGCAGATGCTCAATATCAGTGTTAAAAGCAGCAATAACATTGTACGCATTGAAGCGGATCTGCAACTCGGAAAAGCCAGCGCGATTGTTTATACCTGCAATCTAACGGAAGAATATATCCGCATCAACGGAAAATATACCTGATGGAAACGTTCATACGAAAAGCCAGTGTTTTAGTTGAAGCGATTCCCTATATTCACGAGTTTCGCCGCAAGGTCTTTGTGATCAAATACGGTGGCAGCATTCTCGAGGATGAAACCATACGAAAGAACGTGCTGGAAGACATTGTGTTCTTAAGTTATGTCGGCATCCGGACCATTCTGGTCCACGGGGGAGGGCCTCATATCAGCGGCCGTTTGAAGGAAAAAGGGATCGACGCCAAATTTCACAACGGCATACGCGTGACGGACAAAGAGACCCTGGAAATCGTCGGAGAGGAGCTGGATAAGCTCAATAAACGGATTGTGGATGAACTCCGCTCCGCTCACGGAGATGTCACCGGCCTTAAAGGCCATGAAAACATCATTCACGTGGAAAAAAAGCTCGCCGATCAGGACCTGGGATTTGTTGGCACGATTACCAAGGTCGACCGCCAAGCTATTGAAGAGCACCTGCAGAATGGGCATATCACAGTTTTGTCCCCCATGGGGATCAGCGTTGAGAATCAACCGCACAATGTGAACGCCGATGAGGTGGCCAGCGCAATCGCCGGATCTCTCGAAGCGGAAAAATTAGTTTTTCTGACCAATGTGACCGGCGTCTTGCGCGATGCCAACGATCCGGAATCTTTGATCTCCACCTTAACGATCAAGGACGTCGAAAATCTGATCCGTTCCGGCGTGATCTCCGGAGGCATGATCCCGAAGGTCAATTCCTGCATTGAAGCGCTTCATGGCGGAGTGCACAAAACGCACATTGTTAACGCCCGCCTGCGTCATGCATTGCTGCTTGAAATTTTTACCGATCAAGGGATTGGAACACAAATTCTAAAAGAAACCGAACCAGCAAAAGTTTAAAAAATGACAAAAGATCAAATCCTTAAAGACTATCAAAATTTTATTTTAAATACATACACACGGATCCCGGTGGTTTTTGTGAAGGGCAAGGGGTCTATTCTCACGGATATCCATGGCAAGACCTACCTGGATTTTTTTCCGGGGTGGGGGGTCAATAACGTCGGGCATTGCAATCCGAAAGTCATGGCTGGCGTGCGTGATCAGATCGGAAAGCTCATTCATGTTCCCAACAACGTCTATCACCCCAACCAGGCCAAATTAGCCAAAGAAATTATTCATCACGCCTTTCCGGGGAAAGTCTTTTTCTGCAATAGCGGGGCAGAGGCGGCAGAGGCGGCCATCAAATTCGCGCGCGCATTTGGTAAAGGCGAACGTTATGAAATTATTACCATGAAAAATTCTTTTCACGGACGCACCTTAGGCGCCCTTGCCGCGACGGGTCAGGAAAAATATCAAGCCGGATTTGCCCCTTTGCCGGAAGGCTTTGTGCATGTCCCGTTCAATGATTTCGAAGCCGTCAAAGCAGCCGTTGCTCCCAAGACCATTGCAGTGATGCTTGAGCTTGTCCAAGGAGAAGGAGGGGTCAACGTTGCCTCCAAGGAATATGTTCACCAACTGCGCTCCTTTTGCGATCAGCATGATATACTGCTGATCTTCGACGAGGTTCAGACAGGTTTAGGGCGCACGGGAGAGATGTTCGCCTTTAAACATTACAGTGTCACGCCGGATATCATGACCCTTGCGAAAGCTCTCGGTGGCGGACTTCCGATCGGCGCCATGGTTGTCAAAGACCACCTTGCCGATACATTTAAACCCGGCATGCACGCCTCAACATTCGCCGGAAGCCCGCTGGTCTGCAAAGCAGCTTTAGGGGTCTTCAAGGCCATCGAATCACAAAAAATTTTAAAAAATGCCCGCCAGTTGAGCCGACTGGCGATGAAACGCATCGCCTCCTGGAAAGAAAAATTTTCATGCATCAAGGATGTGCGCGGACTAGGACTGATGATCGGGATTGAGCTGACTATTCCAGGAGCGGATATTGTTCAAACATGCTTTGAACAAGGATTGCTCATTAACTGCACCCAGGGAACCATTTTACGCATCCTTCCGGCCTTGACCATCACCGAAAAGCAGATGGACAAGGGCCTCTCCATTATGGAAGATGCTATCTCGAAAGCGACAGAGAACCTATGAAAAAACGCGACTTGATCACAATCAATGACCTGACGAAAGCGGAAATCGAAGAAATTTTGGACCTTGCCTTAAAGCTCAAAAAGGACAAGGGGCTCAAAACCGACCACATCACCGGTAAAACCATCGGCCTGGTCTTCCAAAAACCATCCAATCGAACCCGTGTGTCTTTTGAGGTCGGAACCTTCCAGCTGGGAGGGCATTGCATTTATTTAGGGCCCGATGACATCAATCTCGGGCAGCGTGAAACAACCGAAGACGTGGCCAAAACACTTTCGCGCTACTTAGACTGTATCGTGGCACGCACCTTCGCGCATCAGGACATCATTGACCTTGCAAAATTCGCCACGGTGCCGGTCATCAACGGACTTTCCGATATGTACCATCCATGTCAAGCCTTTGCGGACATCCTAACCATTCAGGAACGCTTCGATCACCTGGATCATTTAACGCTGAGTTTTATCGGCGACGGTAATAATGTCTGCCATTCGTTGATGCTCATCTGTGCCAAGCTCGGCATTCACATGAAAATCGCAACACCGAAGGGCTATGAGCCCAACGCCAAGGTCCTGAAAACCGCGCGCGTCTATGCCAAGGAAAACGGCACATCCATCACGCTGACCAACAGCCCCACAAAGGCGGCTAAAGGGGCCCATGTCATTTACGCGGATGTTTGGACGAGCATGGGGCAGGAGGAAGAAACCAAGAAGCGTTTGGAAGATTTTAAAAATTTTCAAATTAATCATACGCTTGTGAAACTTGCCCATGAAGAATTCATTTTCATGCACTGTTTGCCCGCGCACCGCGGGGAAGAGGTCACCGCTGATGTCATTGACGGCAATCATTCTGTTGTTTTCGACCAGGCAGAAAACCGCATGCATGCGGAAAAAGCGATCTTGATTTTTCTCTTATGGGACCAGCAAAATAACCGAGGTGATTCATGAAAAAAGTTGTCCTCGCCTATTCCGGAGGATTAGACACCTCCTGCATTATTCCATGGCTCAAAGACCGTGGATTTGAAACCATTGCCTTTGTTGCCGATGTCGGGCAGGGAGATGACTTTTCTGTCGTCAAGAAAAAGGCCTTGAAGTCCGGCGCTAAAAAGGCTTACTGTTTAAACCTGCAGGAAGAATTCATCAACGAATATGTTTTTCCGGCCCTCAAAGCCGGGGCCTTGTACCAGGGGAAATATGTTTTGGCCTGCGCCTTATCGCGTCCTTTGATCGCCAAGCATCAAGTGCTGATCGCGAAAAAAGAAAACGCTCAAGGGCTCGTGCACGGATGCACGGGAAAAGGCAATGATCAGGTCCGCTTTGAAACGACCTTTCGCCTCATGGCTCCTGAAATGGAAATCATTGCGCCGGTACGCACCTGGGAATTCAAGACGCGCGAAGAGGAAATGGAATACGCCAAGTCAAAAAATATTCCGGTGAAGGTCACCAAAAAAAGCCCGTACAGTATTGACACGAATGTCTACGGAAAGGCCATCGAATGCGGCATCCTGGAAGACCCGTGGGCAGAACCGCCCGAGGACATCTTCACTCTGACGCAGAACCCGATGCTCGCGCCGAATAAACCGGAATATATAGAGATTGAATTTGTTCAAGGCCTCCCGAAAAAGATCAACGGACGCATTCTTAAGCCAGTTGCCCTGATCGAAAAACTCAATGCCATCGGAGGTCATCACGGTGTCGGACGCGTGGATATGATCGAAAACCGCCTGGTCGGGATCAAATCCCGAGAAGTGTACGAAAACCCGGCCGGCACAATCCTGCATGCCGCGCTTTCTGAGCTTGAAGCCCTGATCCTAGACCGTGAGACCATGCAATATAAGGCACGCGCCTCGCATAAATACGCCGAGCTGACCTACAATGGATTGTGGGAAACCCCGATGAAGAAACAACTTGATGTGCTGTTTGATCAAATCCAGACCCGCACCAGCGGCACCGTGCGCGTAAAACTTTTTAAAGGCAGCTGCATGGTAGTGGGGCGCAAATCCAAAAATTCACGTTATAAAAAAGCCATGGCCACCTATAGCGCAGGGGATCAATTCGATCAGTCCAAGGCCGAGGGTTTTAACGCGCTGTGGGCCATGCCGTTTAAAGAATAACTTTACTGCGAAAGCATGAACGAGGAACCATCATGAGCAAACTCTGGGGCGGACGTTTCAGCAAAAAAACACATGAACTGGTGGAAGAATATTCCGGGTCGATTCATTTTGATTGGATCCTAGCTGAATACGACTGTATCGGCTCGCTCAAGCATATTGATGTCCTGAAGAAAGCCCGTCTGCTAACGGCCGCCGAGCACAAAAAATTGACCGTCGGCCTCAATCGTATTCTGACATCAATTCACAACGGGACCTTTCGACCGAACCCGACATTTGAGGATATCCATTCCTATATCCAGCATGCGCTTGAAAAGGACCCGAAAGTGGGAAAGACCGCCTTGAAGCTGCACACCTGCCGTTCGCGCAATGACCAGGTTTTGTTCGACACCAAACTGTTCTGCCTGATCCACCTGCTCAAAACCGAACGCGTTCTGATGGGCGCCATTGAATCACTCTACAGCCTTGCCAAGAAGAACAGCGCGCTGATCATGCCTGGATATACACATTTGCAGCATGCGATGCCGGTCGCCGTCAAAAATGTCTTGGAGGCTTATGCCACCATGCTCGAACGTGACGAAGTACGACTGTTGAATGCCTATAATTCCATTGAACTAACCTTGGGTTCCGGGGCTCTGGCCGGCACGATGATCGCTGCCAGCCACTACAAACTCCCGGCCAAAGACGGTCTGACAAAGCCGGTGGATGCGCCGGACAATACGTTAGCCACGGTTTCGGACCGTGATTTTGTCGTTGAGATCCTCAGCGGCCTATCGATCATCGGCATGCATTTGTCACGCCTCTGCGAGGATATGATCCTCTGGTCGAGCACGGAATTTAACTTCATCGATATCGATGACGCCTTCTGTACCGGCAGCTCGCTGATGCCGCAGAAGAAAAATCCGGATGTCCTGGAACTCATGCGCGGCTATACCGGACGCCTGTACGGCAATCTTCTGAATGTGCTGGTGATGCTCAAAGGGCTCCCGTTATCATATAACCGTGATCTACAGCACGACAAAGAGCCGTTATTTGATTCCTTCGCGGTCGTTCAGGAATCCTTGACAATTCTGGCCGAGCTCCTGCAGCATGTCGAATTCAAACCGGAAAACCTGGCGGCCCAACTAAAGGATGAATCGCTTTACGCGACCGACCTTTCCGATTATCTTGTCGAGAACGGAGTCGCCTTCAAGGATGCGCATACCCTGATCGGAAAATTGATCCAAATAAAGCTTAAAACACAAACACCGATTCTGAGCATGACCGATCAACAACTGAAAACCATTCATCCGTTATTGAACTCAAAAATTACGAAGAAAATCATCGACCCGAAGCATTCAATTCTTTCGAAACGCTCGGCTCGAAAAAATTAAGATCATGACAACACCCTATTTCAAATACAAGAAAAATGAGCTCACCTGCGAAGGCGTGGCCGTCTCCAGAATCATCAAGGAGGTCGGGACGCCCTGCTACATCTACAGCGCCGGGGCTTTTGTCAGCCAGTTTAAGGCCCTGCAAAAGGCCTTTAAACCGGTAACCCCGCTGTTGTGTTTCGCGATGAAGGCCAACGACAATTTAGCGGTTCTCAAACTTTTGGCGAATGAGGGGGCGGGTGCTGACATTGTTTCCGTTGGGGAACTCAAAAAAGCCCTGCTGGCCGGAATTGACCCGCAAAAAATCGTTTTTGCCTCCGTGGGTAAAACCGCCTATGAGATCACCGAAGCCCTCAAGGCCGGCATTCTCTTTTTCAATGTGGAATCCATGCCTGAGCTCAAGGAGATCGACCGTATCGCCGGGCAAATGAAAAAACGCGCATCGGTTGCCTTGCGCATCAATCCCGACGTCCACGCGCCGACCCATGACAAGATCGCCACCGGAACATTGACAAAAAAATTCGGACTGGACCTTCAGACCACTCATGAACTCTTAAAAACCCGGACGGATTATCCGCATGTCGATATCAATGGGCTGCATATTCACATCGGTTCACAGATCCAAACCGTGCGACCCTATGTCGCAGCCATTAAAAAAGTTCTGCGTTTTCTGGATACGCTGACGCGGGAGAACATTTACGTTCAATACTTTGACATCGGAGGGGGGTTCGGGATTCCTTATAAGAACGAACGCCTGGATTCTCTCGAACACTTTGCTGAGCATATCATTCCCCTCATTGACCGGACGGGCTTAAACCTGATTATGGAACCGGGACGCTTTATCGCCGGAAATTCCGGAATTTTTGTCACCGAAACGCTTTACATCAAGGATAACGGCGTTAAAAAATTTATTATTGTCGATGCCGGCATGAATGATTTGGTACGCCCGGCGATGTATGACGCTTATCATGAAATCATACCGGTTCGCAAAACTCCCGCCGCCTGCGGCACCTATGATGTGGTGGGTCCCATCTGTGAAAGCGCGGATGTCTTTGCGAAGGCCCGGCGCCTGCCGTCGGTCCAGAAAGGCGATCTGTTGGCAATGATGAGTGCCGGCGCTTACGGCTATGCCATGGCCAGCAATTACAACGTGCGCCCGCGAGCCGCCGAAGTGATGGTGAAAGGAAGCCAGTTTTACATTGTGAAAGAACGTGAAACCTTTCAGGACCTGATCCGCGGAGAACGGATCCCTGAATTTTTAAAATCAAAGGATTAACCCATGTCTCGAAAGTCCATTCCCTTTGTAAAGATGACCGGCGCCGGCAATGATTTTTTGCTTCTGGAGCCGCTCAAAGGAATCAATTATAAGACGCTTGCGCCAAAGATGTGCGACCGCAGCAACGGGATCGGCGCCGACGGCCTTTTGGTCCTGGAACCGTCAAAAAAAACCGACTATAAAATGCATATTATCAATGCTGACGGTTCCGAACCGGAAATGTGCGGCAACGGAGCCCGTTGCATGGCTTCCTATATCGTCCGTTTTAAAAAACCAAGCAAAACCCTTTTTGGGATTGAGACTCCGGCCGGCATTATTCTGGGAGAGGCGCAGGGTGAAACGTCCAGCGTCCGCTTGAGCGAGCCGAAAGACTACCGCCCCAAAATCGCCTTAACCATTCAAAAGCGTAAAATTCACGTCCAATATATCAATACCGGCGTACCCCATGTCATCATCCCTGTGGAAGGACTGGCAAAAATCGATGTGCGGACCATCGGACGCATCGTGCGTTACCATAAAAAATTCGCACCACGCGGTACGAATGTGAACTTCATTGAACAGATCAAGCCGGGGCTGGTCGGAGTGCGCACTTATGAGCGCGGCGTGGAGGATGAAACCCGCGCCTGCGGAACCGGAAGCGTTGCCTCTGCACTGATCGCGTTCATGAACCTGTATCCGGACACTCGCTCAAAAACTGGCGCCAGCATGAAGGTCAAAACGCAGAACGGGGATATTCTCGCGGTCACGTTCGATATTTCAGACAACAGCATCACCAATGTCTGGCTGAAGGGCCCGGCCAAGTTCATTGCCCAGGGAGATTTTTTTCTTTCATAAGGCAACCTCTAAAAATGCTATTTTTGGGTCATTTACTGATTCCGTTATCGTCGATAAAGAGTCATTCATTTTGACTGTAAATGGAATTATTAGAGGTAGCCATAATTGATAAACGGGAGATTATCGTCATGTTTAAGGGATCCATTGTCGCAATTGTAACGCCATTTAAAAACAACACAGTCGATGAAAAAAAATTAAGAGAGCTTGTTCAATTTCAAATTAAAAACGGGACCGCGGCCATCTTGCCCTGCGGAACGACCGGAGAATCACCGACACTTTCTCACGAGGAACATGATCGCGTGATCGAAATTTGCATTGATGCCGCCGATCGAAAAATCCCGATCCTGGCCGGAACCGGTTCAAATTCAACGGCCGAAGCCATTCGCCTAACCAAGCATGCCGCCGATGCCGGAGCCGATGCCGTCCTCAGTGTCACCCCATACTATAACAAACCCATGCAAGAGGGGATCTATCTGCATTTTAAGGCAATCGCGGAAAGCGTGGATATCCCGATCATCTTGTACAATATCCCCGGACGCACATCCCGCAATATCGAACCTGAAACCATGGCCCGTTTGGCAAAGGACTGCAAAAACATCATCGGCGTTAAAGAAGCCGCCGGATCTCTGGAGCAAATGCAGACCATCAAACTACTTTGTCCGAAAAATTTCATTCTGTTCTCCGGAGATGATGCCTTGACTCTGCCGCTTTTAAGTATCGGAGGCGTCGGCGTTATCTCGGTCATCGCCAATATTATTCCCGCGGACGTCGTCCGTATGATCCAGCTCTTCGAAAAGGGCGACATCAAAGCCGCACAAGATCTGCACTATAAGATGCTGCCGCTTGTCAAAGCGATTTTTATTGAAACAAATCCGGCTCCTGTCAAAGAAGCAATGGAGATGCTGGGGATGTGCTCGGCTGACTTGCGTCTTCCGCTTTGCCGCCTTTCGCAAAAAAGCAAAGACACGCTTAAAGACGCTTTAAAACAATATGGATTACTCAAATAAAGGGGCGGTCATGATCAAACTCGCTGTTACCGGCTGTCAGGGACGAATGGGACAACGCATTGTTATTTTAGCCATTCAGGATAGCGACTTTAAAATCTTTTCCCTCGTGGAGCGGCCTGACCATCCCAACGCGCATGAAACTTTAAATGGCATTACCATGTCACCAGACATCAGCGCCATCAAGGGATGCGACATCCTTATTGATTTTACATCACCGGATTCAACAATCCAAAACCTGAAATTCTGCCGGGATCACGGCATCAACATGGTCATCGGCACCACCGGGCTCGTTCCGGCGCAAATGGAACGCATTAAAGAAGCCTCCAAAGATATCGCGATCGTCTTCTCTTCAAACATGTCGATCGGTGTCAACGTCCTTTTTAAAAGTGTTGAGCTTTTGGCGCAGTCGACCCCTCAGGAGTACGCCGTGACCATGACCGAGGCGCATCATATCCACAAAAAAGATGCTCCGTCAGGGACCGCCAAGACGTTGGCCAAAATCGTCGAAGACCATTCCTCCAAAAAGGTCAAAGATATCGAAGCCATCCGGGAAGGGGAGATCATCGGGGACCATGAAGTGCGGTTTGAAAGCGCTGAGGATATCATCACCATCAAGCACCACGCCAAAACCCGGGATATCTTTGCCAAAGGCGCCCTGGTGGCAGCAAAATTCTTAAAAGACAAACCCAACGGTTTTTTTTCCATGCAGGATGTTCTAGGCTTATAGGATCACAACCAATCAGACTCGATCATGAAGAAGGAAGGAGCTTTCTCAATGGCTGTAGATATTAAATTTTCGGAACGGCTGCAATCCATTCCGCCGTATCTTTTTGTTGAAATTGATAAAGCCAAGCGAGCTGCGCTTGCCGAAGGAAGGGACATCATTAATCTGGGGATCGGCGATCCCGATCATCCGACATTTCCGCATATCATTGAATCGCTCAAAAAGGCAGTTGAGAACCCCGCCAACCACCATTATGCGCTGGATGCGGGGCTTCCGGAACTCCGGCAGGAAATCGCCCTCTGGTTTCACAAGCGATTCGGAGTTTCCTTAGATTCCAACATGGAAATTTATCCTCTGATCGGATCCAAGGAGGGATTAGCCCATTTTCCCCTCGGAGTCATGAACCCCGGAGACCGGGTTCTTTTGACCGATCCGTCCTATCCGGCTTACCGGGCGTCCCTGATCTTTGCCGACGCAAAAATTGTTGAAATCCCGCTCAAAGAAAGTAAGGACTTTCTTCCTGATCTAGACCGCGTTGCCGAAATTAAAAATGCCAAATTTATGTACATTAATTATCCCAACAACCCAACTGCGGCGACCGCAACACGTGAATTCTATGAGCAGCTGGTGGCCATTGCCCGCGAAAAAGGCATCATCCTGATCTCGGATATGGCCTACTCGGAAATTTACTTTGACCAAGAACCGCCGATCTCCATCCTTGAGATCGAAGGGGCTAAGGAGATTGCCATTGAATTCCATTCGCTCTCAAAAACCTATAATATGACCGGCTGGAGAGTCGGCTGGGCCTGTGGAAATCCGAAACTGATTCAAGCCCTGGCCAAAGTCAAGTCCAACTACGACTCCGGCATCTTTCAGGCGATTCAGGTCGCCGCCATTGACGCCTTGAGAACCCCGGATGTCGAGATTGATGATCTGCGGCGCCTCTATGAAGAACGCCGTGACTGCCTGATCAATGGTCTGCGAAACTACGGGTGGAAAATCACGCCTCCCAAAGCCGCATTCTATGTCTGGGCGAGACTTCCAAAACAATTCAACGACGACTCCATGCTGGCGGCAAAAATGTTCCTGGAAAAGGCTAACATTGTTACCACCCCCGGCATTGGTTTCGGCAAAGCCGGAGAGGGCTATATCCGTATGGCGCTGACGGTGACCAAAGAACGCATGACGGAAGCGGTGGAGCGCTTAAAGCCGATTTTATCCTAATTGAAGGAGATCCGTTCTCGTGGCTGTTGTTTTTCTGGGACTAGGTTCAAACGTCGGAAATCGAAAGGCGAACCTGTACGCGGCTTTGGCTTGCCTGAAGCAGCATCAGATCCTGCTTGATCAAATGTCCTCGATCATCGAAACCGACCCCATCGGAGGACCGGTTCAGCCCAAATTCCTCAACGCCGTCGCCAAAGTCCGCACCGATCTTCCACCCGAAGAACTGCTTAAAACGCTTCTTTCCATTGAACAAAAACTTGGCCGAATCCGAAATGAAAAAAATGGTCCCCGGACCATTGACATTGACATTCTCTTATACGATAATGTGGTTATTGCGACTCCGTCGCTAACGATCCCGCATCCCCGGATGAGGGAAAGAAATTTTGTGATGGGCCCGCTAATGGAACTTGATCCTAACATGGAACGAAATATCCCGAATGCCGACGATAGAAAAAATAACCAGACTTCGTAACACCCTCAACGCTGCCCGAAATCTCCGCCAGACCATCGGTTTTGTTCCGACCATGGGCGCTTTCCATGACGGGCATTTATCCTTGATCCGCCACTGCAAAAAAGAAAACGACGTCTGCGTCGTCAGTATCTTTGTCAACCCAACGCAATTCGGCCCAAAGGAAGACTACCGCCAATACCCGCGAAACAAACGCCGTGATTGCCAGCTGGCCTCCCAGGCCGGAGCAGATATCGTCTTTTATCCATCGGTCGATGAAATCTATCCGCCTGGATCCTCAACCTTTATTGAAGTTCCAAATGTGACCGAAAATTTATGCGGGCAAAGCCGGCCGCACCATTTTCGCGGAGTGGCGACCATCGTGGCCAAACTTTTTTTAATTGTCAATCCGGACCGCGCCTATTTCGGTCAAAAAGATTATCAGCAAACCGTCGTGGTCAAGAACATGGTGCGCGACCTGAATTTCCCAATCAAGATCCGAGTCCTGGCAACGGTTCGGGAGCCCGGTGGACTGGCCATGAGTTCACGCAATATCTATCTGACTCCCGAGGCGCGTTCTGAGGCAAACGTGCTTTATGCATCGCTTAAAGCCGCAAAGGGAGCGATCCGAAAGGGGGAGACCAGCGCCGCACGCATTAAAGCAATACTACGCGCCATGATCGCCAAGACATCCGGGCGCATTGATTATCTCGAATGCATCGATGCCGAAACGCTTCGTCCTGTCAAACAAATCCGCGGCCGGTGCGCAATCGCCCTGGCGGTGTTTTTTGGGACGACACGATTAATTGATAATATTATTTTGCAAATTTAAAATTTTATGCTTATAATATTTTAAACTTATTCGTCGAGGATTTTCAGTTAAAAGCATGAAACGTTCAGACGGTTACGACCTCAATATTGGGATTTTAGGCTGCGGGGCCATTGGTTCTCGAATGGCCCTTGGCATTGCCGACGAGATGAAGACCTCAGCGTCTTTGAGCGGACTCTTCGACATCGATACAGCGAGGTCTGCTGCGCTTGCCTGCCAGCTTAAAAATCCATCCCTAGCGAAGACGACCTTTCAGGAACTCCTCGATCATTCCAATTTTATTGTTGAGGCCGTCAATTCTACAAAAACAATCCAGCTGATCGAAACCGCGCTCACTCAAAAAAAAGACATCCTGGTGCTCAGTGTCGGGCAGCTCCTCAAGGCCGATCATCTTTTTGACCTTGCCAAGGCGAACGGGTGCCGCATTCTTGTCCCGTCCGGGGCAATTGCCGGCATTGATTGTTTAAAGGCCTGCGCCGGTCTAGGATTTTCACAGATCACGCTAACGACGCGTAAGCCGATCAGCGGCTTTAAAGATAATCCCTATATTCAGAGGAAGGGAATCGCCCTCGATCAGATCAAAGAAGAGACCATCATCTTTGAAGGGTCGGTCAGTGAGGCGGTCGAGGCCTTCCCTCAGAACATCAATGTGGCGGCAACACTGGCCCTGGCGACTCGCTCAAAAGACAAAATCAGGGTGAGGATCTCTGTGTCCCCAAGCTTTACAAAAAACTCTCATGAAATCGAAGCGGTTGGTGACTTCGGCCGTGTGGTTACACGGACCGAAAATGCTGTCTGTCCGGATAATCCGAAAACCAGCTATTTGGCTGTTTTGTCGGGAATCGAGATATTGAAAGGTTATTGCTCATCCATTCGAATTGGGACGTAAAAAGATTTCTTTTTTACGCTTCAAAATAAAAATAACGGAAAGGGGGTGAACGTATGGCAAAAAAAGTGGCTAAAGTTGGAGTCAAAAAAGAAAAAGGTCTCCTTTACTTTGTTGACAAAAACGGTGATGTTTCTTGTGCAGTCATGGCTCGCGGCGCGAAAAAAGGCGGCAAGCCAAAGAAAGTCGCTAAAGTCGGTATCAAGAAAGAAGGAGGATTCCTCTACTTCATTGATAAAGACGGTGACATTTCTTGCGCTAAGATGGTAAGGGGAGGCAGCAAAAAGAAGAAAGCTGCAAAAAAGAAGCCCGCAAAAAAAGTCGCAAAGAAAAAAGCAGCTAAGAAAAAAGTAGCCAAGACAGCAAAAAAGAAAAAATAATTTCTTTTTTGTGATAAAATAGCCTCGCACCTTAACGGTAACGAGGCTATTTTATTTGTAATGAATCCTTCTCTCTAAAGACCAACTCATATGACTCAACCATCGATCCACATCAAAAACGCGCAAGAACACAACCTCAAAGGATTTGACCTTGATATCCCGCGCGATCAATTTGTGGTCATCACGGGCCTCAGCGGTTCCGGAAAATCATCGTTGGCCTTTGACACGATCTATGCCGAAGGTCAGCGGCGTTACGTCGAAAGCCTTTCGGCCTATGCCCGTCAGTTCTTAGACCAACTCCAAAAACCCCATGTGGAATCCATCACGGGGTTGTCCCCGACGATCGCGATCGAACAGAAAACGATCAGTCGAAATCCGCGCTCGACAGTGGCAACACAGACCGAAATCTATGACTATCTGCGGCTCTTATTTGCCCGGGCCGGCCAAGCGCACTGCCATGTCTGCGGCAAGCCGATTGCCCGTCAGAGCGCCCAGGAAATCGTTGAACAAATTCTCAGGTTGAAACCAGACTCAAAAATCAATATTCTGGCGCCTTTGATCCGGGGCCGGAAGGGGGAATACCGCAACATCCAAAAACAAATTTCAAAGGCAGGATTTGTCCGTCTGCGCGCTGACGGCACGATTCTCAAGACCGACGACCCCCTGAAGCTGGACCGTTATAAGATCCATAACATCGAGATCGTGGTTGACCGTTTGTCGATCAAACCCGAGATCAAACAGCGGCTGGCCGATTCCATCGAAACAGCCCTGCAGCTTGGGAAAGGACTGATCATTGTTCACAGCCCGGATCTCAAGAAGGAACTCACCTTCAGCGAACACTACGCCTGTGCCGACTGCGGGATCAGCATTTCTGAGATTGAACCCAGGACATTCTCGTTCAATTCTCCTTACGGCGCCTGTCCGTCCTGCAACGGATTAGGAACAAAAATGGAAATCGATACCGACCGCCTGATTCCTGATCCGGATAAGCCCTGGGTCTATGCCATCTCTCCCTGGCGTAAGGGACGGCATAATTATATGATGTACTACCGTGCGGTCTTGCGTGAAATCGGAGCGCTTTATAAAATTGATACCGAGCTGCCCTATAAATCGCTTCCCAAAAAATTCAAAACCATCCTTCTCCACGGATCGGAAGATTCCGTCTGGGGAAGACCGTTCACCGGCGCCTTAGCCTATATGCAGAAATTATTCAACGAGACCGACAGCGATTGGCTGAAAGACGAGATCTCAAATTATATGTCCATCCATCCCTGTCCATCGTGTTTGGGAAGCCGTTTAAAAAAAGAAACCTTATCCGTTCAGATCAACGGAAAAAACATTTCGGATGTCACCGCGTTTTCCATCAAAGACGCCAAAGACTTCTTTAACGCGCTCCGCTTAAATAAGGAGCAGACCATGATCGCCGAACCTATTATTAAAGAGGTAAACCGGCGTCTGGATTTCTGCATCAATGTCGGACTGGAATATCTGACCCTCAACCGAAAAAGCTCAAGTCTTTCCGGAGGGGAGGCCGAACGCATCCGCTTAGCCACACAAGTCGGTTCAGGCCTGGTGGGGGTCATCTATGTCTTGGATGAACCGAGTATCGGTCTTCACCAGCGGGATAATGCACGCCTGTTGAGCACCCTGCACGCGTTGCGTGATATCGGCAACACCTTAATCGTCGTTGAGCACGATGAATCTGCCATCCGTAACGCAGACTTCGTCATTGATTTAGGCCCTGCCGCAGGATTAAACGGCGGAGAAATTATTTATGCCGGCGATGTCCCCGGGCTTCTCAAATGCAAAAAATCGCTCACGGCTCAATACCTGTTAGGCAACCTTAAAATACCGATTCCGGAAAAACGGCGGAATATCAAAGATACCGAAAAACTGACGCTCTGTGGAGCGCAGGAAAACAACCTGAAGAATATCACCGTTGAGATCCCATTAAGAACATTTGTCTGCGTGACCGGTGTTTCCGGCTCCGGCAAATCATCCTTAGTCGAAAACACACTCTTTCCGGCCTTAGCCAAAAAGCTCTACCATTCCAAAGATCCGATCGGAAAACTACATTCTCTGAAAGGCGCCGAACCTATTGATAAGGTCATCGTCGTTGATCAATCGCCGATCGGCCGCACTCCGCGCTCCAACCCGGCGACCTACACCGGCATCTTCAGCGGTATCCGAGACCTCCTGAGCCATTTGCCTGAATCCCGGGTGCGGGGATATAAACCCGGACGCTTCAGTTTCAATGTCAAAGGCGGCCGGTGTGAGGCCTGCAGCGGAGATGGCATTAAAAAAATTGAAATGCATTTTTTGCCCGATGTTTATGTCGAATGCGAAGTCTGCCATGGCCGTCGATTCAATGAACAAACTCTGGAAATCTATTTTAAGAATAAGAACATTGCTGACATTCTCAACCTGTCGGTTGATGAAGCGCTTCTTCTTTTCGAACACATTCCAAAAACCCACAAAATCCTGCAGACACTCATTGATGTGGGCTTAGGCTATATCAAACTTGGACAATCGGCAACCACACTTTCCGGAGGAGAAGCGCAACGGGTCAAACTTGCAAGTGAACTCTGCAAACAAAGCACCGGAAATACGCTCTACATCCTTGATGAACCAACCACCGGGCTTCACTTTGCAGATGTCCACAAGCTGCTCACCGTTCTTCAGCGGCTTGTCAGTAAGGGGAACACCGTTCTGGTTGTCGAACACAATCTGGAAGTTATTAAAACGGCAGATTACATTATTGACTTAGGACCGGAAGGGGGTGACAAGGGAGGCGACGTTGTTTTTGCCGGAACTCCGGAAGAACTCGCCAAACAGAAGTCCTCCTACACCGGGCAATATCTGAAAAAAGTCCTGACCTAACCCCTGCGCAATCTTACCTTCAACAACGGTTGAAATCCATTTTAAAGTTGCTATAATAAGACACCTTTTAAATAAATTTTAAATATATATACTCTATGAAATTACGCCTGCTTAAAATCGCATGTATTTGCGGTTTACTACTTTTCCCTCTATCCTTGGCCTCGGTTTTCCAAGTCTGCTTCGCACAGACCAATGAAACCGCCGAAAAAGATCTTTTTTTTATTGCGCAAAAAGCCTTTGATGATGGATTTTATGATATTGCGCTGCGTTACATTGAACAATTCCTAACGGAATTCCCTCAAAGCAGTTATACCCCTAAGGCCACTCTTCTCAAGGGCCAGTGTTTCTTTTTCAAAAATCAGTATCTCAAAGCCTTTGACATTTTTCAGCGTCTCATGAAAAACGATGAACTGCAGGATGCTGTCCTGTTCTGGAT
>JBBRHV010000038.1:0-19747 GCA_038222225.1 Candidatus Omnitrophota bacterium | reverse complement strand
TGGCTCTTCACCGTTTCCTGTGGGTAAATCACAGGGGTTGATCTTTGATAAATGACGTTATGACCTTGAGTTTTAAATACTCAAGATTCCGAATTCCAAACGAACGTCTTTGAATGACACGGATTTTGTTGATCAAGCCTTCCATGAATCCGAGAGATACTTTGTTTTCTGGAAGGCAGTAACTGACAACACCGTTCCAATGACGCTCAATGAGATCGACAAAATCATGATACGGTTTTAACCGGCTCCACCGCAATTGAGATTTCCAATTATCAAAAAATTGACGAGCTTTTATCGGGTCATCATAATCCCAAAGTTGAGCAAATGATTCTTTCAGGACATACGCCTTGTTTAAACGCTTATTGGCTTTCAGTAAAAGATTCAATGACTCTTTGCCTTTTAGATTTAAGTTGGCCTCTCTGCTCAGTAAAGTATAGCGTTGCCCTTTGATAAATTTTTTGTCCTTTTCGCTTGCACGTTTATATTCCTGACGCCTGAGAAGATCGATGGATTTGTTGAGATGGCCAAGAACATGAAATTTATCATAAATGATCTTCGCCTGCGGAGCATGATCGTGTAATGAATTTCGAAACGGTTTCCACATGTCCATCACGGCAAGCTTGATATTCTTGCGTTGTTTTTCGTCGAGTTCTTTGTAAAATTCGTCCATGTGTTCTTTGTCCCGACCAAGTGTCGTGCTCATCCAGATCGGACGTTGTTGATCCATATCGGCCACGACAATAGCGTATTGATGCCCTTTCTTGATCGAGACTTCATCAATGCCGATGGCTCTTAACCGTTTTGATGGCGGATATTTTTCAACCAGCTCTTTCATATAAATCATTTCCAGGCGTCTGACTTGCCCCCAAGTGAGATTATGCATGGCGGCAACGCGTGCCACAGATACCTCGCGGCACATCCGGCCGATTTCACGGGCAAAGCGTTGTGTGACCCGCTTGCTGTTTGATAACCAAGGGATAAATTCTTGTCTCACGGCCTGGCAATGTTTGCAGTTAACTCTGCGGTATTCGAATTCCAGATAGATCCGCATATCACCGCTGGCGAGATCTCTAACCCGGTGGATACGTTGATCGTAGCAACTTTTGGAAGGTTTACCGCAGGTTGAACAAATCGTTTTTTTTGACGCCTAACGAGTTCAACAATTCGGGCTTTTGGATCGCCCAGTATGCCTTTTTTGAATCTCGTTTTGGCTCTAAAACCTGGAAAACTGTAGATCTCTGAAAATGATTTTTTTGTTTTCATGATCTGATTTTACAACTTCAGGTAAACGTGTCAAGTTTTCAGAGAACAATAAATACTGTAAATGCTTTTAAACAATAAACTTAACTCAAACAAATGGGTCTTATTTACCCACTAGAAACGGTGTAGACCCGAAATATTTAACGCAGCTGTTGGAAGTTTCTAAACCAGCGACGGGGTAAACCGCCATTTTATTCAATTCTCATAGGGGAAAGCCGTTTAATAACATTAGACGGTCATTTACCTGGGCGGTCAAGGAAGCAGGACTGAAGGGGATTAAATTTCACGATTTAAGGCATGTATTCGTTTCAAGGTTTGTCCAGAAGGGGTTGACCTCTATGTGGTCTAGCAACTTCTTGGGCATTCCTCGTCTAAGATGACCCAGCGTTATGCTCATATCCAACCTGACCATTTTAAGACAGCAATTGCAGAAATTGGTTTACAAGTTTATAGAATTTCAGTATAATCCTACCTTAAATATATCAAATCTAGCACATGGGTATATTTGAGAACAGCAGGGATTTGTTGAGGTTTTGTAAGTTGTTTGAAATTAATAAGTTGTGTTGGTTGTCGAGGAAGGAAAAGATGTGAAGAGGTAGGTGCCTTCGTGTACAGGAAGGGAAACCGGTCCGGGAAGAGTTAGAGGAAGTTTTTGTGCCATTCTCGGCATTGTTTATTCAAGTCCATCGTTGAAAAAAAGGGAGAGTGTTATGAAAAGAGCAATGTTGGTGCTGGTGTTGGTCGCGGTTGTATTGATGGGTGGGGCGCCGGTGTGGGCGCAGCAGGATACGCATTTACAGGCAGCAGAAGGGTTTTTAGTTGCGCTGAAAGTTCCGGAACAAATGCAGCAGGCCACAGATGATTACATTGATTTGATGCTCCAGGGACAGCCGATGATGGCTCCGTACAGAGAGACCATTAAGGCGTTTTACGATAAATATGTCAGCTGGCAATCATTGCGTACAGATTATCTTCAGATCGTGACTGGTCTTTGGTCTGAGCAGGAACTCACAGACCTGACCACTTTTTTCAAGAGCGAACTCGGCCAGAAATTTGTCAATCAGCAGAGCGAACTGTTTCAGAAGACTTCCGAGCTGGGCTTTCGCGCAGCCCAAGAGCATCAGGATGAGCTGATCGCCAATATTCAAGCTGAGGCTGAGAAGTATCAGGCACCGGCAGTAGGGACAGAACCGGCGGCAATGCAGTAAGAAGAAGTTTGGTTTCGAACAGACGGGGCAATGCCGGTTTTCAAAAGCCGGCATTTGCTTTTTAGGTTAGAGTTCTTTGAACATGGCTGTGAGTGAGAATGATTTTTTGGGTTGGTAAGATTTGGCCCTCTGCTGTTTTTTCCGAAAATATGTTGCAGGGGGCGCTCAATCTTTTCTGGAAAAGGGTTAAGTGAAGAGTTCGCGCCGACGTAGCTCAGTTGGTAGAGCAGCGCATTCGTAATGCGCGGGCCGGGGGTTCGATTCCTCTCGTCGGCTTTTTTTTGAAGAAACGGGACCGGCTGGCGCAGATGAAGGCCGGCTTTGGCGCGGAGAATGAATCCGGCCGGGACCCATTATTTTGAAAAGGGGCGTTGGCCTTGACCGTTATTGTCAATCCTTTTTGAAAAGATTAGATATGTTTTTGGCCACCTTGATCGCCAGCCTTTTTTTATGCCTTTCCCGCACTGTCCAGAATTTTATCGTTGGTTTGGCGCAGTTGCTGCGGTCAGCGGAGAAGATAAAATGGCAGATAAATCCGTTTTAAATGAGTGGGAAATGGTAGAACTAACAGCAGGAATGACAGCTCCCTTTAAAAGACGGTTTTTCTTATGATGCGTTTTCTTTCTGATACCCGGAACAAAAATTTCATGCGTCTGTGGTGGGCGCAGCTGATCTCCCAATTCGGCGACCGCATCAATCAAATGGCCCTGATCGGCCTGTCCTATGAATTGAGCGGACAGCAGCCGTCAGCCACCAGCCTGGCAAAACTATTGTCCTTTACCATCATTCCGGTTTTTATCGTCGGTCCGATTGCCGGGGTCTTTGTCGATCGTTGGGACCGCCGCAAGATTCTTTTTATTTGCGATATCGCGCGTGGGATCCTGGTGCTGACCATCCCTTTGGTGTTTTTTTTCTGGAAAACCATGATCCCGATTTACGGCGTGGTTTTTTTGGCGTTTTGTTTCAGCCGTTTTTATGTGCCGGCCAAGATGTCCATTATTCCGGAGATCGTGCACGAAGACGATCTTTTGATGGCCAATTCCATGATCACCACCACCGGCATGATCGCCTTTGCGTTAGGGTGTGCGGCCGGAGGGTTTTTGGTGGAATGGTTCGGTGCCCGGCGGGGATTTTTTATTGACGCGGCAACGTTTTTTGTTTCGGCCATGTTCATTATCACGATCACCCGTGACCTGTATTTTAAGATCGACCGCCGCGCCATTATTGATCAGGGAAAAGAAATCTTGAAGATCGAGCGCTCCTTCTGGCAGGAGATGAGGGAGGGCATTCTTTACTTATTTAAAAAGCGTGAGATCCGCCTGATCATTGTGATCCTTTTTGTCCTTTTGGCGGCCGCCGGATCGGTGTATGTCACCATCATTGTTTTTATTCAGCAGGCGTTCCACAGCGTGACGAGGCATCTGGGCGTTCTTGCCGTGACCCTTGGCGTCGGTCTGTTTCTTGGGACCGTGGTTTACGGAAAATTTGGGAAAACGATACCGTGGTATAAAACGGTCTTTTTTTGCCTTCTGCTGAGCGGAGGCATGATGCTGTGTTTTGTTTCCGGGATCTCTCATTTTGCTAATGTCTGGTTGGCCTTTGGCCTCACCTTGGGATTGGGAATTGTGACCGGTCCGATCTTCATTGCCGCTAATACCCTGGTTCACCGGGTGGCGGATGAACAGATGTATGGAAAGGTCTTCAGCTCACTGGAGATCGTGATCCATTTAGGATTTATGCTCGCGATGCTCACGAGTTCTTATTTGACCAACTTTTTTTCCGCGGCAGCGATCCTGACCGCGGTCGGCCTTGCGGTCTGCGCAATCGGGGCCTCCGGGCTGTTCTGGTACAAAGAGCAACAAAGCGTCTCTTCAAAGGGATGACCTATGCATAAAAAGTATCGACGGTTGGATCCGGTTGAGATTATTAAAAGCATTGACCTTCTTTGCCGGAGAATTTCAGAACGTTTTCCTCATTCAGGGCTTTCCCGGGTCGCTTGCGACGCGCTTGATATCGCAGAGACGGCCAAAGTCAAGGCCGAGCAGATCGGACGGCCGAATTATTTTTTACGCGTGCTGATCGGCCTTGTGATCGGCGTGTTTTCCGTCGGTCTTCTTCAGATCATTCTAAAGATCGGGCTGCCGTTTCAATGTTCGGGTTTCAGCGAATTCATGCAGATCGTTGAGGCCGGCATCAGCAATATTGTTTTTATCGGAGCCGGTGTTGTGTCCTTGGTCACGGTCGAAAACAAACTGAAACGTAACCGTGCCGTGCTTTTGATGAGCGAATTACGGGCCCTTGCGCATGTGGTCGATATGCACCAATTGACCAAGGACCCGGATTGTGTGTTCGACCAAAAGCATAAGACCCCTTCTTCCCCGGAGCGGAACATGTCCGCCTTTGAATTGACCCGATATTTGGATTATTGCAGCGAACTTCTGTCTTTGATCAGCAAGATCGCCTCGGTGTATGTTCAGAATTATGATGATCCGGTGGTTGTTGAGACTGGCAATGATATCGAAAGTTTGACCACCGGGCTCTCACGAAAGATCTGGCAGAAAATTATGATCGTGGCCGATCGAAAAAACGATGAAGAGGCTGGTTGTGGGGCTTAAGGCTTAAGAGGACGATTGTATTGGATTGATACCGAAAAAAATGGCATACTTTTTAGAGCGCGACTGAGCACGCAATGTGCGAAGGAGTGGCGAGACGACCGAGCATGGCGAGGAAGTGACGGTAGCCAGAGGGCTACGGCCCTCCGGGCGAGGCGGAGCGTAGAGCGCAACACAGGACGCAATACGAGATAGGAAGAAAGGATCATTATGCAAAAATTTGCAGTGTTTATTTCAGGCAACGGAACGAACTTGCAGGCCATTATCGATGCGGTCAAGGCAGGGGAGATCGCGGCTGAATTGGCTTTAGTTGTTTCTGACCGTGAAGAGGCTTATGGCCTTCAGCGGGCGGAACGAGCAGGGATCAAGACGCTGGTTTTCAACCCAAAAAATTACACCAACCGTCAGAGTGTGGACCGTGACATTGTCATGGCATTGAAGGAGCTTAGGATTGATTTCATTGTCTTGGCCGGCTACATGAGGCTGTTCACGCCGTTCTTTATTAAGGAATATAAAAATAATATTCTCAATGTCCATCCGGCGCTGCTGCCGTCTTTTAAGGGTGTCGACGGCATCAAGGACGCCTTTACCTATGGCGCAAAGGTTACCGGCGTGACCGTTCATTTTGTGGATGAAAAGATGGATCACGGGCCGATCATTGCTCAGGAAGCCGTGAAGGTCGCCGAAGAGGACACGATCGAAACCTTAGCGGCCAAAATCCATGCCATTGAGCATAAAATTTATCCCAGGGTGATCAAGATGTTTGTCGATGGTTGTTTGAAAATTCAGGCCAGGAAGGTCAGTGTTCAGTAAATTGATTTAAGACACATGACACACGACACAGGCAAAAAACAAAAGAGGGAAGAAGACGAAAAAATTCCCAACTTCCGTCATTCCGTATTCACCCAAAAGCATAAAAATTATTTAGGAGAGCATATGAGGCGACTGTTCCTTCTTTTGATTTGTTTCTTATTTTTGAATATTTGCGCTGTTTCTGGATGGTGCGAGGAAAAGGCCGATGATTGGGGCAGCGGTGTCCGCGCAATCCAGGAGCTTCATGCCCAGGCCGATCTTCTTTGGCCGGAGCATTTCCAGCAGGGAGAGGAGCAGCGCCGGGGCAACGAGTTTGACCCCAGTGAGTATTTCCGAGTGCTTACACATATGGTTCCGCCGCAGGGGTTTGTTTTAGAATATATTTACTGTCATGGAATGGATGGCCGGCCGGTATTTTATTGGAAAGATCGGAGCTCGTCGTTATTGGAAAGTTGTGAACAATACAGTACCGTTGTCGGGGAAGATGGGCGGCTCGATAAAATTGCCGAACGCATCGAACTTGACGGGACACTCGAAAGTTTTTATGAGCTGTTTGTTTTTAAGGCATTGGCCGGACAATATTATCTCAGCTGGCATGCCAATTATAATGATACTCAAATCGTGATCTCGCAGGAAGATGTCGAGGGGATCCTGGCAGGGATGCGGGGGTCTGATTTCGGTTATCCGCTGACTGAGCAGCAGCAGAACGCGGCTAGAGCCCTGAAGGTTGAGCCCAGCGTTCAATTTTTGGATGAGGGGGCCGCACAGGTCTCGGTTGTGACATTTTCGAAATGGGGCGGGTTTAAAAGGATCACGCAGAAGATCAGTCGGGCTTTCCCGCATGTTGTTCTGCAGGAAAGCATCGATACCTTGGTCGAGTACAATTGCGGCGTGATGTTTTAGAAGGAAGAAGAGATGACGACAAGGAGAGCAGATGGATCGTAAAGTGCTGGTGAGGGGTTTGATTGCCCTGTTGTTTGCGGTTAATATCAGTGGGTTTTTATATATGCGCCAAGCCTCGGATGTTGAAAAGTTGGTGGCTCAGGCCCAGAAGCTTTCATCTCAAGGAGAAAAGCAAAAGGCCGTTGAGCAATTGACTCAGGCCTTGCATATTCAAAGGGACGCTCACAGTTATTATCTTCGGGCAGTGGTATATAAAGAGATGCAGGATTGGGAAAAATCCATCTCAGATTATCAGCAGGCCATCGCCATGGATCCGCAATTTGCTTTAGCGTACCGACGGCTTGGATATGTCTATGATGTGACCGGCCGACTGGATGAGGCGTTCAAAAATTATCAGAAGGCGGTGGCGCTCAATCCTGATGATGCCATCGCCCAATATGACCTGGGGCTTGCTTATTATACAAGGGGGGATCAGGACCAAGCCCGGCAGCATTATCAGAAGGCCATTGATCTGGATGCTCATTATAGTGATGCCTGGCACAATCTGGGGATCGTGTATGATAACAAGGGCAATAAAGACGAAGCCCTCCGGTGTTATGATCAGGCCATTTCTTTTAATCCAAACAATTTTCAGTATTACGACGCCCGCGGCCGTACCTACAGAGATCTTGATCGGGTCGAGGAGGCGTTCAAGGACATCGAGCATTCGATCGAATTGAATCCAGACTATTTCAATTCCAGGATGAGCAGGGGGTATTATTATTTTCTGCGGGGAGAGTTTGAGAGCGCGGCGCAGGATTATCATAAGGCAGCTCAGCTCAATCCTCAGGACATGATGGTCTGGGTTATGAAGGCCGAGATCGATCGCGCCACCGGAAATTATATCAGCGCCGAAAAGAACCTGAAACGGGCTGAGCAGGCTGATCCGTCTAGTCCGCGGCCGGTTTATGATCTGTACCGCGTTTATTACGCGCTCGGAAAATATCATATGGCCTTTGCTTATTTGGATCAGTTGCAACGCATGAACCCTGACATGAAGTCAGATCAGCTTCACTGGAAGACGTTGATCGATTATAACCGCGGGCTGGTGATGGAGATGCTGGCATATGATGAGATGGCGTTGGACCGGTATAATGAGATCATTAAAGATTTTCCGGATTATGGAGAGTCTTATACGGCCCGGGGGCGGATTCTTTACGGGAAAAAAGATTATCAGGGCGCGATCGCGGACTTGACCAAAGGTCTTGAGCTGGGGACAAGCGATGTGGACCATGCTCTTTGGTATCGGGCCAGCGCGTTTTACCATCAGCAGCAGTGGCAGCCGGCGTTGGATGATATCAAAAAAAGGTCTGATCAGAATGATGAAGCACTGTCAGAGATCCGCAAGGAAATCGAGGACTATATTCTGCCGAAATTCAGCGGCGAGAGAAAGGAATATTATGAGGACGGCTCACTGAAATCAGTCATTCAATATCAGGGCGGTTTGGTGAACGGAGAGACCAAGATTTATTTGCCCAACGGAGATCTGATGGCAGTCATGCAGGTGAAGGACAGCCTGCAAAACGGGAAAACCGTTTATTATGGGCCTGACGGCCAGACGGTTGAGATGATGTTTGAGAATGATGAGCTTGTCGTCGCCGATGATGAAAAAAACAGCCCGGCCTGTCCGCTTTCCGACAAAAAGACGGCTGCTGCCAACGGGTACAATAATGAGGCCTATGAACTTTTTTTAAAAAGGGAACATTTGCAGGACGGGCTTGATCTGGTTGAACAGGCCCTTGAGATGCAGCCGGACAATGCGACCTTTCTCAGCACAAAAGCGGAACTGCTGTACGCGATGGGTCGTTATCCGGAGGCGCTGGAGTCTATTCAAAAGGCTCTGCAGAAAAACTCTCAACATGCCTCGTTTCAGGAAGATCTGCAGATGATCACTGAGGCGATGGAACCGGGAGGGAACCATGATCGTTGAATTAAAGTATGTTTGGGATAAAGCGCGGTTTATAAGAGCCATGAAGGAGCGGTATGATTTTAATTTCACGGGCCTGAAATACCGCATCATTAGCGGATTATTGATTTTTTATTTGGTCTTGGGAATTTTGTTTGTTGTGGCGTCCCAGTCCTATGTGGTTTTAACTCTGACCGGGGCGATTTGCGCGTATTGGTTCTTTTTAGCTTGGCCTTTGATAAAATTGTTTTCAATGCGTTATTTTAAAAAGTATTCTGAAAAAGACACGCTGATTTCAGTCGTGATTGATGAAAATGGTTTTACGGTAGATTCGGTGGAAAGTAAGGGGACCTTCACCTGGAAGGCCATCACTGAGGCGGTTGAGACCCGGCGGGGTTTCTTATTGTTTAAATACCCGATGTATTTTTCAATTTTTATTGAGGATTTCAAATCTGCTGAAGAACTGCAGTGGTTCCGTCAGACATTAAAAGAGAAAGTTGTGCGGTTTAAGCAACAGTGTTAAGGCAGGGCGTTCTTAATCATAAGGGGTGGCTATGTTCAAAGGAATAATGTGTTTTGTTGTCCTGGCGGTAGTTGCGGTTCCGTCCTATGCTTCGGATACAACGGCGTTATGTCAGGAACTCACGCTAGAGAGCCAGGGTACGGGGTCTTATGAAAGGCCGATCGATTCTTGTGACGGGATTGAAAATTGCCATGAGCGTTCTGACGGCACATATTATTATGAAGAACCCAATACACGGTTTAAAGTGATTGATGCCAAAGGCGGGGCAGAGTGTCCGGTCAGGGGATCGCTGATCAATATTTCAGAGTCCATTTTTTCAGATAAAATTCAAGCCGCACTGGTCAGCATTACATCAATGGGACCTAACGGCGTGGTGACGGGCATGATGTTAGATCATATCCGTCCGTTGGATCCGGAGAGTTCCGTGAAGGAAGTCTCGTTGGCCTCTGTGACGCAGATCATCCCTTGCGGAGAAAAAAATACAACCATGGGCAGCGGTGCTCATGATGCATGCTGCGAAGGACTACAGGCCGTGGGCGTTTTTGCTGAGGGGTCAACCACGTGTGAAGAACGGCAGCTAGCCGGCGGTTATGCCTGTGTGGCCTGCGGCGATGGGGTTTGTGAGGGGGAACATGAGAATCATTGCAGCTGCGCGGAAGATTGCAAATAGCGTAGAGGGTAGAGCGCAAAGCGCAAAGGGAGATGAAAATGGGGGCTGTTCTTTTTTTTATTTTTATTGGGGTGCCCCTGCTTTGGTTCGTTAACGGTGTTGTTGTGGCGAAGCCGCGTGAGCGTATCGTAGTGCAGCGCTTGGGAAAGCTTCATGAAATCAGTGGGCCCGGATTTGTTCTGATCTTATGGCCGATCGATAAATATTTTAGAATTGATTTAGACAAGAAGGTCCCGGGTTGGGAAGCGATGTCGTGGCAGGAGTTTGAGAGCACCCTTAAAGAAAGGACTCTTCACGATCCGGGGTTTTTGAAATAGCAAAAAAGGCGCGTTCTATTTGTTTTCGTTGTTATTTTCTTTGCTAATATCATCAAAGACAATCCCGCTGTAATCCGTAAAATCATAAGCCGAGATCGATTCCATGACCAGAGCTTTCAGGATCTCTTCGTCGGGTTTATCCAAAGGATAGACCGTACGACCGAAATCATAGCTGATGCGGTATTGAATTTCTTTGGCCACAAACTCCGTCCAGGTCAGGTCTTTATAGTCCACGGATTGTCCCCATTCATCATTTTTCATGCTGATGTCGCCGAACATTTCGGTCATATAGCGTTTGGCATATTCTTCCTGCGCGAGGGCCTGGCCCATTCCTTTTTTGAGGTCCTGGTACGAAAAGGTATTGCGGATCCCGATGCCGTTTCGGGTGTCGGCGAGGATCAGGACAATAAAGTCCTTCGGGGGTTCCTTACTTTTTTCCAGCAGGTCCCCGTAAGAGCGGTAAATGCTGGTTAGAATATTATTATGAAGTTTGGAAAATTCTTCGGTGTAGGAAGAAGCATAGCCTTTGGGCTGAGGATAGCTTTTGGAAGTTTCGATATCATAATCGATAGCGAAACTCTGATCGCGGTACTCGACATTTAAGTAGGCGATATTTTTTTTAAAACTGGCGTGCTTTTCATCCACGGCTGTGGTGCGGGAAGCCTGATAAACAAAAATATCAAATTTGATGGGCACGTAAATGTAGAGTGTGTGTTCCAGCGGGGTGATGATCGCGTTTTGCTCGAGATCTTCTTCGAAGATCTGCACCAGTTTTTGGTTGGCTTCGGAAAGAGTCACAACCGGAGGCGTGACTTTGTAACATCCAAGACACAGGACACAGAGACATCCCACACAAACTAAAAGTTTGTATGGGACCAATCCCGGGAATTTTAACAAATTCCGCGGGGCAAGACACACGAAAAAAAAGCGTAGAGCGCGATCGGAGGGAGTCCTGAGCCCGTCGAAGGATAAAGCGTAGAGCGTAGAGCGCAAGCCGATTCGAGATTTAGATAGTATAGATAGAATGTTATATGAGGGCTGTGGGGTCATGGTATTTAAAACACATCAAAGACTAGGTGTTCTGTTTAGATTGCTCGATTTTTTCTGCGTTAGGCCGTGGCCCGGAAGGGGCCGTTTTTCTTTCTTTGGCCATAAGGGCCTGATATTCCTGTTTTTCGACCAGAAGATTTTCCGGCACGTCCTTCTGGATAGATTGCGGATGAGGCAGATTGAATTTTTTGCCTAAGATGTCTTCGATCTCATCAAAGTCCAGTTCTTCCTTTAAATAGAGTTGATGCGCGAAATATTCAACCGCTTCCCAGTGCCGTTCAACAAGCTCTTGAGTGGCTTTTAAACACTGTTGCAGGATCGTTTGAACATCCTTGTCGAGCTGGGTCTTCATGTGCTCGGAGATCGGAGAGGAAGAGCTCCAATAACCCCATGACCAGAGTGAAGAACTATAATCTCCAATAATGCCGGATGGCCCCATCCCCAAGCTCCAGACCATGGTGTGGGCTGCGTCAATTGCATGCGCGAAGTCGCTGCCTGGGCCGCCTCCGACGCCGGAACCGGAGGTTCCGAATTTTCTTTGTTCGACCACATAACTGCCTAAAGAAACTTTGATGCTTGTCAAATATTCTTCTTTGATGCGCATATGTTTTTCATCCTTTGGCCGTGCAAAGACATAGCCCAAGGCTCCTCGGCGGGGGATAATCGTTGCTTTGATGACATCTTCTTCGGTGGCCAGTAAATAATACATGAGGGCATGCCCGGCTTCATGATAGGCGGTCCAAAGCTTGTCACGTTCGTTCTGGACCACATTTGATTTTTGCCCGAAGGCTACGCGCTCATAGGCTTCATTGATATCGTCTTTTTCAATGCGTTCATGCTGATTACGCTGAGAGAGCAGGGCAGCTTCCCGGACCATGCTTTCGATTTCCGCTGGGGTAAACCACACAGTTTTACGGGCCATGAGCTTGATGTTGATGGTTTCTGGGTTATATTCCACGCGTTTTAAATACAGTTGAAAAATGGCTTCGCGTTCTTTTAAATTCGGCCGGGTAACATTGATCTTGCGTTCCAAACGGCCTGGCCGGGTAATGGCGCTGTCGAGTTCGTAATCATGGCAGTTGGTCGCGCCTAAAATAACGATATTGTTTTCGGTCTTGCGCAGGCCGTCAACCTCGGTTAAGAATTGATTGATGGTGGCATTGCGGTCCATGGTTCCGCCAAAGCCCTGGTCAGCTTGGCGCGGCCTGGCAAAGGAGTCGATTTCGTCAATAAAGATAAGGCATCCTCCGTGCAGGTCCGCCAGGGCGCGGGCCCTTTTGAACAAGGCTTTCATGTGGGCTGTTCCGATGCCGACAAACATGCCGATAAATTCGCTTCCTGAGGCGGAGATCATGGGAAGTCCGCATTCGGTGGCAATGGCCTTGGCAAGATATGTTTTTCCGCAGCCGGGCGGCCCCAGCATGAGCATACCCTTGATGATCTTTCCGCCGGTGCGCTTGAGTTTTCCGCGGTCTTTGAGAAGCTCGACCAGCTCCCAGGCGTCTTTTTTGGCCTCTTCCATGCCGATGACATCATCCCATTTTACGTTGGCCTGGGCTAGTCCAATTTTGTTTTGAGTGAGTCGGGCAAACCCTCCTTGCATGAAATAAAATTGAAGAGCAATCATAATCGGCGTGGCAATGAGCTGAACTAAGAGAAACATCGGTAGAAGAAGGGCCATCTGGCCTGAAATTTGTCTGCGGCTTGAACGCTCTAACAGGAAGAAGTTTTCCATACAGTAATTGACAAAAAAAGAAGAAAAAATGATCGCGGAAATGATGAGAATGATAGCCAGGATTCTTAGCCAATAGAGTCGAAGAAATATCCAGAATCGTTTTTTGGCGGTGACCATGGCGTAGATCAGGGCGATCAAAAGCGCAATGCCGATGGAGGCTGCGACCGCGAGCGTTGGGTTCATTTGTGTTGACGAGATCAGAAAATTGTAGGCAAGAAGCCCGGCAGCGGTCATGGTGATCAGGAGGAAGATCAGGGTCACTGTCTGAAAGAGGTGCAACTTGATCCAGAAAATTATTTTTTTCATAACTGCAGTCCTTTTAAATATTTGTAGAAATATGAATAGAAGTATAACAAAAGAAGGATGTGGCGTAAAGGGGAAAAACGAAAGCCATGACAGGAAGGGAAGGAAGGGAAGGGGGACAGTCCACCGCAAGTGGACAGCCCCCGCTTCTTTGCGCTCCTCTGTTCCGGTGCTCGCTCATGTCTTCGTTCTTCTCCTTGACTTTCCGCCCAGAGTATGATAATTTTGACAAAGATTTCAATTTCTATATGATTCAATAAGTTAACCATTTAAATGAACAAAGGAAAGATCATGTCTGCAATCAAATCAGTAAAGGGGCGTCAAATTTTAGATTCACGGGGCAATCCGACCGTTGAAGTGGATGTGCTTTTAGAATCTGGGGCTTTCGGCCGCGCCGCGGTTCCTTCGGGAGCTTCCACCGGTGAATATGAGGCGATCGAGCTTCGGGATGGGGATAAGAGCCGTTATATGGGCAAGGGCGTTTTAAAGGCCGTAAATAATGTCAATACCGTGATTGCCAATGCGATCATCGGAAAAAATGCGGATTTTAAAGCCATTGATAAGATCATGTTGGATTTAGACGGAACGGATAACAAGGGGAAATTAGGGGCCAATGCGATCCTGGGTGTTTCAATGGCCGTGGCGCATGCTGCTGCCAAAGAAGCCGGGCAGCCTTTATATAAGTTTTTAGGAGGGGACGAGGCCAGGATTTTGCCGGTTCCTTTGATGAATATTTTAAACGGCGGCGTGCATGCCGATAATAATTTGGATATTCAGGAATTTATGATCGCACCGATCGGCGCGTCGACATTTTCAGAAGCCATGCGCATGGCCACCGAAGTCTTCCATCATCTGGCCAAAATTTTGAAGTCCAAGGGATTGTCCACCTCTGTCGGCGATGAAGGCGGTTTCGCGCCGAATCTGACCCGCAATGAAGAAGCCCTTTTGCTGATCATCGAGGCGATTGAGGCTGCAGGGTATAGACCGGATCAGGATATTTTTATTGCCATGGATTCGGCATCCTCAGAGATGTATGAAGATGGTAAATATAATTTTGACGGGAAAAAGTTGACCTCTGAAGAGCTGGTTGCCGTCTATGCGGATCTGGTCAAAAAATATCCGATCGTGTCTATTGAAGATGGGCTGGATGAAAATGATTGGGACGGATGGAAGCTTCTGACTGAAAAGCTTGGCGAAAGCGTTCAGCTTGTAGGCGATGATCTGTTTGTCACCAATGTGAAGAAATTGAACCAGGGCATTGAAAAATCCATCGCGAATGCGATTCTGATCAAGCTCAACCAGATTGGGTCCGTCAGCGAGACATTGGATACGATCAATTTGGCCAAAAAGAATAAATATAATTCTGTGATTTCTCACCGTTCAGGAGAGACAGAGGATACGACTATCGCTCATTTGGCAGTGGCCACGGGCGTCGGTCAGATCAAGACCGGTTCTCTTTCGAGAACAGACCGTTTGTGCAAATACAACGAACTGTTGCGCATTGAAGAAGAATTGGGTGAGAAGGCTGTTTACGGCGGAACATTGTGGAGAAAAATTTGGTAGCTCTAATCATTTGACAGGAAAACAGAGGATGGAAGATGGAAAATGGATTTTAGCGGTTTTTGAATTGTTTTCCGTTTTCCATGTTCCGTATTCCATTCTTCTGAAAAAAGTATGTGGAAAAACCCATTCATATTATTTGTTATCGCGATCGGATTATTTTTGGTGTTTTTGCCGTCCTACCAGAAGATGCAGGATTTAAAGGCCACTAATTCCGAATATGAACAGCGCATCCGTGAGCTTTCTGAAGAAAAGGAAATTCTGATCGAAGAAAAACGCCTTTTGATCGAAGACCCCGTCTATTTAGAGAAGGTCGCCCGTGAGAAAATGGGCTTGATGCGTGAGGGCGAAGTCATGTATAAGATCGATCCTTCGGATAAATAACGTGATAGCGTGAATAGTGAAAACGGAAAAGACGCCAAGAGGCGTCTTTTTTTGTATTGCGTATTGTGAGTATTGCGTATTGAATGCTGCGTATAGAAGAAACAACTAAATTTCAAACAAAATACACAATATACACTTGGCAAGTTTCAAACTGTTGATTATTGAGAATTGCTTTTGTGCTTTGCTTGGTATTGGTAATTGTTTACTGTGTGTCTTGTCTTGCGGCGTACGTTCTTATGTCTTGTGTCGTTTGTCCTACGGCTGCCGGCCGTATGTGTTTTTTCCTTCCGTTCCTGGCAAGAATCCCAGTTCGATTAAAGCCCAGATCTGCCCAATAATCGGAAAAAAGATAATGAACATCCACCACCCGGATTTATCCCGGTCGTGCCAGCGTTTGATATCGAGCGCGCATATGCACCAGGCCGGAACGATCGCGATGAAAAAGAACACGGCAAGCGCCATTTTTAAGAGCGCAAGCGGAATAGCGATCCCTATGAATAACAATGGAAGAAGCAGATGGAAGACCCACCATTGTGAGCGTTTGATGCGTCCCTGGAAAGAGAACAAGATTTCTAACGGCGTTATGATGGAAGGATTAAGGGCGTGAGGGTCATAGGATGTCGTGTAGGAAGGGGGTTCAGGTATTTTGATGAGCGGCTCCGGCGGTCTGAGTGCGGCAGGCTTTGCCGTTCCAGGCTCGACCGACGAGGGCTCTTTCAGAGGTTCCGATGATGAATAGTCCGGTCGGTTGGGCTGATTTAGTTGAGTCGGTTGAGTAGGGAGAGTGGGTTGAGTAGGTGTTTTGTCCTCAGCGGAGGAGGTCAGCAGGATGATCGCGCCCACAAAACACGCGACTCCGATAGCGGCAAAAATGAACGGCATAGAAGAGACTCCTTTTAATTTCGTCGATAAGGACAATAGGGTTGTTTGATTCTGATTGAAGGTCGCCACAATGATGATGCGTGCTTGCTAAGATCCGGCGGTTTACTTTTATACATGCAATACCAATGAGGTGTGATTTTTTTATGCGTTCCCAGAACAGGGCTTACTTTTGACCAATTCAAGGTCTCGTCATTATTCACGAACAGGATGGTGGATTCCGGCCAGTCGTTTTTCTGTTTGAAGGCCACCGCAAAGCTGTTGAACATTTTGGGGCTGACCATGATTTTTTCACCTAAGTGGCTGTAGTCGTCGTTGGGGATGATGAAGTCTGCACCGGTGGAGATCTCACGGACATAACGCTCTTGGATGGTCTTAACGGCAAAGGCGTAGGAGTCGAGCCGGGATCGCAAAGAGATCCTGCGGATATGACCCAGGGCCAGGGAAGATACCGGCAGAAGGATACAGATAAACAGCGTTAGGAAAAGGGGCAAAAGGGTTTTCAGCTTGTACCTTTTCCAGAAAAAAGGGATATAGACAAGCGCGCCGATCACAAATTGCGGCAGCTGCAGGCTAAGAGCAAAAAGCAGCGTATAGGCGCCGGATGAAGCGCCCAGGACTGCACGCATATTTAAAAGGATCAGCAAAAGGCCGTAACCCAGGACGAACAGGCACACGTTTTTTAGTTTCAACAGCATAAGAAGCCCCTCTCTAGTAAAACCTTACCTGATAGGGGGCGATTATGCCATGGTAAAACCGAAAAATTTTTATAAGCGGAAAATCATAAATTTCGTTTATATATCCAACGACGCCGGTTCAAAGTATTCCATCGGATGCTTGCAGGCGATGCAGATTTTGGGCGGTTGGGTTCCCTCATGGATGAGCCCGCATTTCATGCATCTCCAGCGGATTGGCTGTTCGCGCTTGAAGACGGTGCCGTCTTCGACCATTTTCAGGAGCGCGCGGAATCGTTTTTCGTGCTCGGCTTCGACCCGGGCAATCTGTTTGAATTGGACCGCGACATCCCGGTGGCCTTCTTCTTCAGCTTCTTTGGCAAAGCCGGGATACATGGTTTGGGTTTCGTAGCATTCGCCTTCGATAGCGGCTTTCAAGTTGGCGGCGGTATCGCTGATGCCGTTTAAGAGCTTGAACTCTTCTTTGGCGTGCTGGACTTCGTTTTCAGCCGTTTCCTCGAAAATTTTCGCGATATAATGAAGACCCTCTTTGCGCGCGGCCTTGGCGAAATAGGTGTATTTATTGCGGGCCTGTGATTCGCCGGCAAAAGCGGCTTTGAGGTTAGCTTCTGTTTTAGGCCCTAATGTCGTCATAAAAACCTCCTGTGTTCTTAGCGTTTGGTCATGAATTTTTGGTGAAAATGTGATGGGCGATATTATAGCAGGTAAAGGCGGAGAACGGAAAGTGTAAAATGGAAGAAGGGGGAAAGGCTAAAGGAGAGAGGAAAGGGGCAGGGGGACAGCGGGTTAGATCATTCCACTCCAATTGATAATTAGTATTGTGTAAGGGGGCTTTGTTTGCTATAATTTCACACTTCCAGTCATTTATAAGTAAATATTATTTGGGTTGTATAGAAAAAATCAACATGCTTGCAGGTCTTGGTTTACGAGCAAGACTCGATATGGATTTAGAAGCGTTTTTTTAATTTAAAATTAAAGGGAGGTAGTGAATGGAGCAAGCAGCGGCTAAGCCAACCCACCATGTGACAGCCCCCGAAGACCGCATTCCTTTTTTTCAAAAAGCGGTATACAGTATGGGAGCACTTGCTAACACGACTCAGGCGGCTTTCATTGGACAGATGGTTATTGTGTTGAACCTTGGATTGGGTATGAATCCTGCTTTAGTCGGTCTGATCGGGGCCATTCCCCGTTTGATCGATGCCATATCAGATCCCATTACCGGTTATTTTTCCGACAATCTCCGAAGCCGTTGGGGGCGCCGCAGACCGCTTATATTTTGGGGCGCTATTACCGGCGGTGTTTTCTTTACCCTGATGTTTCAGCTTTATCCAGGGCATACGGAAATGTTTTATTTCTGGTATTTCTTGATCTTCCAGATCCTCTTTTTTATCGCATTTACCTGTTTTTCGATCCCCTGGATCGCACTCGGCTATGAAATGACCCCTGATTATCATGAGCGAACACGTCTGCAGGGGGCCAGCAATTTTGTCAGTCAATTGCCATGGTTGGTCGCTCCGTGGTGCTGGGCCATTATGCACAATAAAAACTGGTTTCCAAATCCTCAAACCGGGGAGGCGGATATTGTTTATGGAGGCCGCATTCTCGCGATTATTATTGGCGCGTGCGTGATTGGCGGTGGTATCCTTCCGGGGATTTTTAATAAAGAACATTTCAGTGACTTGCCAAAGCCCGATGTTAAAGGTGTTGGCAATGTGGTGAGAGATTTTTTCAAAGGGGCGGCGACGGCCTTGAAATGTGTTCCATTTTTGAAGCTGTGTATCGCCACATTATTGATTTTCGGCGGATTCATGCTGGCATCCGCTTTTACCCTGTATGTTGTTTTCTTCTATGTTTTTCAGAATGCTCCCTCACTGGACCAGGCGTATGGCGGCGGCGGGTTGCTGCTCGGCATTTATGGAACATTCAGCGCGGTGTGCAGTATGGGTGTCATTTTTTTAACCACATGGCTTTCCAGGAAGCTCGGAAAAAGAAATACGTTTTTTATTACCATTCCTCTTTCGATCGTTGGTTACGCGTTGAAATGGATCGGGTATAATCCCGATTTCCCTTATTTATTGTTGATCGCGGCGCCATTCATCACGTTTGGCCTGGGATCGCTTTTTACGCTTATGAACTCCATGGTGGCGGATGTATGCGACCTTGACGAACTTGAAACCGGCACGCGCAGAGAAGGCATGTTTAGCGCTGTTTACTGGTGGATGGTCAAGCTCGGGGTGGCGCTGGCATCGCTTGCCTCCGGGTTTCTCATCAACGCAACCGGTTTCCATCAAAGTTTGGGTATCGGCCAGGTGCCTGAAACTTTATTGTGGCTGAGAATTTTTGATATCGGCATTCCGATCATTACCTCGTTACTCGCTATTCGCGTTATTATGACTTTTAAAGTCACAGAAGATAATGTTTATGGCATGCGTCAAAAGCTTGAAGACAGACGAAAAGAAGAAAGACGGAAAGCAGACAGGCGCGATGACGAACGGCGGGCTGAAGAACGGCGGGCTGAAGAAAGACGAGACGAAGAAAAACGGGAAGATGGACAATTCCATCCGTAAAAGTTAGATAAGAAATGACGCAAAGCGCCCGAGGATCATAAATCCCCGGGCGTTTTGTTTGGGTTCGTATTCCCTCCAACAAATGAATTGAAATTGCCCGCTACGTATGTTTAAATAACAGAGCAGATTTCTGTTAACCGGATTTGTACGGAGCTGGAGAAAAGACATGGCAAAACAACCGGATCATAAAAGCATGAATTCAAAACCCGTGATCATTTTTCCATATCGGGGGTATGAGAACAATAAACAGTGTGAATGGTATTTCTGGTGGACCGTTGACCGGTGTAAGCAAATCGATCCCAAGCCGATCGTTATGATACCCA
>JBBRHV010000037.1:0-19980 GCA_038222225.1 Candidatus Omnitrophota bacterium | reverse complement strand
CCCCGTACAAAGACAGCGCCGTGTCATTCACCAAACTCACCTTAAAGTTTCTAGCAATCGCCTTGATCTGGGTGGCATGCTTGTAGACATATTGACGAATATCTGCCCGTTCCGCCCCTTTTAGCTTCTGCTGCATCTCAGCGAGTCCGCTATAATCAAAATCCGCGATGGCAACAGGAACCTCATTAACAAGCGTCTTGTAAATGTCCTTTGACTGGACCATGTCCTCTCCTTCCGATTGAAGTGATCGCCATGATTATATCTGTCTTAAACGGACGAAACAAATCATTTTACAAAAAATTCAATAAAAACCTAACAGAGGCTCATTGAAAAATATAGTGGCTATTTAAAACTGATCAAAGACGGATCATAATCCTGCGGCTTTTCGAACCCTAAAAGATTCAAAATGGTTGCGGCAACATTTGACAACCCGCGCGCATCAAGATCCCTCATAACATATTCCCCTTTAAACCCCGCATCAATAATCGCAAACGGGACCGGATTCAAAGAATGCGCCGTGCTGACCATCTTTTTCCCTTTGATCTCTTTATACAACTCATCCGCATTGCCGTGATCGGCCGTCACCAGCACAATACCGCCCAGTGCCGTGACTGTATCGATCAGCCTTTGCATACATATATCCACCGTTTCAACCGCGGTAATAACCGCCTCTCTAATGCCGGTATGCCCCACCATGTCACCGTTGGCAAAATTCACCCGGCCGAACCGGAATTTCCCGGACTCCAAAAGCTCAACGGTTTTATCCGTCACTTCAAAGGCCTTCATTTTTGGCGCACGATCAAACTGAATTTTATCAGAAGGGATTTCCACATAAAGTTCCTTGCTTTCATCAATATAGCCGGAATTATTCCCATTCCAAAAATATGTCACATGGCCATACTTTTGCGTCTCTGAAATAGCAAAAGAGGTCACTCCGTTGGCGCACAGATACTGCCCGATGGTCTTATCAATCGCAGGTGGTGAAACAAGGTAATGCTTGGGAATATGCATATCTCCGTCATATTCCATCATTCCGGCATACAGCACATCCGGAACCCGCTCCCGCTCAAATTTATCAAACTCATCGCCCGTTTCAAACGCCTGGGAAAGTTCAATGGCGCGGTCTCCCCTGAAATTAAAAAATACAACGGTATCGCCGTCTTCAATCCTGCCCACCGGCTTTCCGTTCTCAGAAACCACAAATGAATCCAGATATTGATCGGTCATCTTAGGATCTTCATCGTAATACGTCTGGATTGCCTCGGTTGCCGAAGCAAAGGCTCTGGCTTTCCCAAGAACATGCGTATCCCAACCGCGCTTCACAACACTCCAATCCGCATTATAACGGTCCATGGTTGTCACCATACGGCCGCCGCCGGATGCAATTCTATAATCAGCTTGATGTGCCGCATTCAGCTCTTTCAAAACCGCTTCGATGCACTCAATATAGGTTAAAGCGGAACGTTCATATACATCCCGTCCATCCTGAAGGGCATGAATACGTATCCGCTTAACCCCTTCTGCCGCACTCGCCTTCAGCATCGCAACAAGATGATCAATATGCGAATGGACATTCCCATCTGATAATAACCCGATAAAATGAAGCGTTGCCGCAGACTTGGCCGGATCCGTCACCTGTTTCCAAATATCCGTCTTAAAAATACTTTTATCTTCAATGGCCCTTTGGACCCTCGTGGCCCCCTGAGAAAACACCCGGCCGGCGCCAAGCGCATTGTGACCGACTTCACTGTTTCCCATATCATCATCTGACGGCATGCCGACAGCCGTTCCATGGGCTCGCAGTTGAGTATACAGCGGCTGATTCATCAGCCTGTCTAAACAGGGCGTTTTTGCCAAAAAAACACCATCACTGTCATCCCGTTTTCCGATTCCCATGCCATCCATAATGATCAAAAGCAAAGGCCCCTTGCGGCCGGAAAACTTCGAAAACTTTTTCAACTCAAAAGACATGAACGCCCCCTTCCCAAATAAAATATGCTCTTTAAATGTGTCGACAGATTGTACACAAAATTACCGGAAATGTTAACTCTTTTTTACACGAAAGGCCATGGGGTTTCCATGGCCTTGAGGAAAAGAATATAGAAGCTATTTTAAATACGATTTCGCATATCTTTTTCGGGTTCTCGCTGCAGTTGATCTGGCAGCCGCAGGCTGCGCAATGGATGAATTTCCGTTATTCGCCTTTTTTAAAACTTCAGGCATATGATACTCTATCCATGCCTTTGAAAATCGTTTTAACCAATCGACCTTTGCAGCGTCAAATCCAATATCATAACCGGCTTTCTCGCTTTCAATCCATAAATGACGATCTATTTCCGCGACAATTCGTTTATCACTTAATAATTTTTCAGGAACCGTAATCTGATCACCCATTACTATACCCTCCTTAATTTAGAAATATTCTAAACTAAAGTTAACAATCTGTCAACTTAAAGATACGTAAGGCAATGGACTCCAAGGCATAACAAGAATATCAAGACAATCCGAAGAGACCTTATCGAATATTTCCGGCGTCTTAAATTTTAGGCCCTTACAACATTGCGAGCTTTCGCTCCCTTGTCATCCTTAAGCACCTCAAATTCAACCACATCCCCCTCATCAAGGCTTTTGTAACCATCCTGCTGGATTTCGCTGAAATGAACAAAAATATCACCCTGTTCTTCTTCGCTCTGAATAAATCCATACCCTTTTTTAGAATTAAACCACTTAACCATTCCTTTCACCATACCTCAAAACCTCCTTTTGAAAACCTAAAAAGCCCGGAAATCCGATCTCCCATATTTCCGGTTATTCAAAGCCATGATGCATGATGGCGTGTATTTGTATTCTAAAATTGTACTGAGAATGTGTAAAGAAAAAAAGGGGTTTTCTGATCATGAATGAAAAAGGACCGAACGTATATAGTTCGGCCCTTTAAAATTACTTTCAAACTATTTTAAACCCTTTTCACGTCAACCTCATTCACTGAGCTCATGTGTTTTAATTTTTCCCTGATGTTTATCCATTGTTTCCCGGATCTGCCTGCGCGCCGAAATAAAAACATCCCGAATTTGAGTTGTTAAAAGCTCTTCCTGTATACCGCCCTTCTGCGGATCCTTAGTCACGACCACTTCATGATGCGGCGGGAACTTCACAGCCACCCGGATATGATACGAATGATGATGATGTTTTGGATTTTGGATCTGCTCCACCAAAACATGGCAGAATGCCGCCCGTGGACACATTTGCTCAATCTTAGCCAATTTCTCGCTGACCACCGCCGAAACAGCCCCTGTTGTATCTTCAAAATTCTTCAGTTGTAATTCCAAAGGAATTGACATGAATACCCCCTTTTCGATTTGTTCTTATTATACTATAAAAAAATAAAGCTTCTGATAAAAATTTTTAATAGGCCGCGCGATCCAGCGCCTTCACCATGGCATAAAGCATGGCGTTGTAAGGAACCGCGACCTGCTTTGCGCGAGCAAGCCCTAAAATGGTCCCCGTCAAACCGTCAATTTCAATACGCCTGCCCTGCTCCAAACTTTGAAGAGTTGAAGAACGATGCGCCGCAGTAGCCGGAACAAACTCTCCGTAAAAAACCCTTTGATACTCCTCCGGCGTTTGCCAACGAGTTTCATAACCATTGGCCGCCATGACCTCAAAAATCTCTGCAATCAAATGATTCATGATCTCCCGGGTGTATGGGTTTTCTCCCAATTCACCATAAGACTTCTTCAGGACGGCCCCTAAAGGATTAAGCGCGCAATTATAGAGCATCTTTGACCAAAGGTCCTTCGCCACATCGTCACAGAGTTTGCAGGGTAAACCGGACCCATCAATGGCCTTCGCCAAATCAGAGAGTCCTTCACTTTTTGCGCCATAGACACTTCCGATATGTACCGCATCCGCATGAACCGTTACATTGATATGGTTCGGCTCCAAACGCTTAAACCCCGTAATGATGCGGGCATTAAAAATCCGCTCTTTGGAAAAGTGCGCTAAAAAACGATCCTCGCTTCCCCAGCCGTTCTGACAAATAATAATCTTAAAATGAGAACCAAGCTTATCGGCGTGCCTGGAGATATCCTGCGCCGCATAATCAACATCAAACAATTTGGTGCAAACTAAAAGATAATCATATTCAAGAGGTTGTTCCATCTCGCACAATTTTGAAACCGCTCTGAACCTGTCCGGAGAAAATTCTGCGTTACCAAACATTCCCGTCCGAAATAGCCCTTTTTCCTGGAGCGCTTTGACAGTTTCAGTGCGGGTGATAATATCTACCGAAACGCCGGACTGCAGAAGAAAACTTGTCAGGCCTAAACCAACAGCCCCCCCGCCATAAAGCAACACGTTCATGCAGCCCTCCCTTCTCAAAACAGCTCAACACATCACAAAAGAAACGAGCGAATCCAGCCGAAACCAGACCCGCTCTTATCTCTAAAAAACAAACACTGACAAACTATGCTTTTCCAGCGGAAGCCAGCACATGCTGATTCTTGTGCTTGTACATTTGAATCAAAGCATCACGAGCCGGTCCTAAATACTTACGCGGATCAAATTCAGCCGGATGATCAGCAAAATGCTTGCGGATCGCCGCCGTCATCCACAAACGGCCGTCAGAATCAATATTCACCTTGCACACATTATACGTTGTGGCCTTACGCAACTGCTCTTCAGGAATGCCGACCGAATCCTTCAAAGCCCCGCCGTACGTGTTAATCATCTTAATCGCCTCAACCGGAACCGAAGACGAACCATGCAGAACGATCGGGAAATCCGGGATCTTTTCCTGGATCTTCTCTAAAATATCGAACCTTAATGCCGGCGGAATATAAACACCGTCTGCATTTTTGGTGCACTGCTCAGGCTTGAATTTATTGGCGCCATGCGATGTGCCGATTGAGATCGCCAAAGAATCCACACCAGTTCTCCCAACGAAATCAATGACTTCTTCAGGCTTTGTGTAGGTGGATTTGGCAGCCACCACATCATCCTCGATACCGGCCAGCACACCCAGCTCACCTTCAACCGTGACATCATATTTATGTGCATATTCAACAACCTGCTTTGTAAGTTCAACATTCTTTTCATACGGATGATGCGAGCCATCGATCATGACCGAAGAAAACCCTGATTCAATGCAGCTTTTGCAAAGTTCAAAAGTGTCACCATGATCTAAATGAAGCGCGATCGGGATATCTCTTAAGCCCTTTTCCGCTGCCATGGTTTTCATCATTTCAACAGCCCCTTGCCCCAGATAGCGCAATAAGGTCTGATTGGCATACTTACGGGCCCCGCTTGAAACCTGCAATATCACCGGAGACTGTGTTTCAACACAGGCCGTAATAATAGCCTGAATCTGCTCCATATTGTTAAAATTATAAGCCGGAACAGCATAACCGCCTTTGGTGGCTTTTGCGAACATTTGTCGCGTATTAACTAAACCGAGTTCTTTGTAGGAAACCATCCCCAACTCCTTCTTTTTATGATGTTAATGAATTTCAAATCAGCTTTGTTGGCCATCTCTAAGAGAATTTATTATATGTCTTTAGGAAATAAAGTCCAGCATAAATTTTGGGATCTGCGGGCACTCCCTGACCAGCCATCGCTTTCAGCCAGGTTTCCACCTCCTGAATCGGAATTTCATAGGCCGTGATCTTTTCACTGGCATCCCCGCCGCCATCTGAAACCTTGCGGATGTTGCGTGCCAGAAAAAATGTTAAAATATCTGAGGACGCGCCAGCCCCGCCAGGGCCGGAAAAAACCTGAACCATCTCACCGGCTTCATAACCAGTCTCTTCCAACAGCTCACGCCGGGCGGCCTGGAGGCCGGTCTCAACAGCTTCGCCTTCTCCGTCATTCACCAGTCCCGCAGGAAACTCGATCACATCGCAATTCACAGGCGCCCGATATTGTCTGACAAAGACCACCTTATGATCATCTGTCATGGCAACAATAATCACGATCCCCGTACAGTTGACCCGCTGGATATACTCCCAATCTCCGCGGCGCAAGAACCGAATATATTTCCCCTCTTTTAAGATTTCAATGTGATCATCCATCATTACTGTATAAACTGCGTTGCTCCTTCAACTTTAAACGATCGCTTGCTGGGAATGACCGCCTGAATCGAAGAAAAACGGATCAACCCTTCATTCATTTTTGAGGCAAAACTATCCGAACGAATAAGGATAAATGGCTCTCCGAGAATTTCACGCATCTCCACAACAATCACACTCCGTATAACAAATAGTCTTGAATTCTCATCATTGAGAATATAAACATCATACGTATTGGCCGCATCCAGACCAAAAATATTCTGCTCCGCATGACCGACACCGACACCAAAAATCAAACATAAAAAAAAGATAGGAATGAATAACCAATAATTCTTGCGCATTCAGCCCTCCTTCTGTTTCTACAATTCCAATTCACGGGCAACTTCTTCAACCAAGGGACGGATTGTTCTCTCAGAAAAATCAAACTCAATGCCAGCCGTGGCAAAAAGCTCAGGAAGTGAACGGCTTCCGCCTAACGCTAAAGCGCCTTTAAACGCAGTCAAGGCGCCTGCCGAATCTTTTTGCGCATGCAGCCAAATCTGCAATGCCCCCAGTTGCGCGATCCCATATTCAATATAATACAACGGCACTTCAAAAATATGAAGCTGCCGATGCCAGAGAGTTTCCTTGTAGAGGTCTAATCCAGACCAGTCCACCCCTTGCCCGGAAAATCGCTCATACAGCTCAATCCATTTTCGAATGCGGTCCTGGCGCGTATGTTCGGCATGTTCATACATCCAATGCTGAAACGAATCGACATTAGCCACCCAGGCCAAAATATGAATAATGTTTTCCAGATGAGTGCTGCGAGAACGCCGATAATCATCGGGGCTGTAAAATTCATCCAAATATCGATCCCCTAAAAGCTCCATGCTCATAGAGGCCACTTCACAAAATTCGATCGGCGCCCTACGATATGTATGCAAAAATTCCTTTGCCGAATGCGTCGCATGAAAAGCATGCCCGGACTCATGAAGAAGCGTACGGACATCATCATCAATCCCCACCGCATTCATAAAAATAAACGGTTTGCGCGCCTCGGAAAGCGTATTTTGATAACCGCCGGGGGCCTTGCCCTTACGGTTCTCCAAATCAAGAAGCCCCAACTGTTGCATATCATCAAACATGGCGCCAAAATCAGAATCAATTCGGTGAACGATTTTGGAAACGCCCGCGGTCAGCTCATCCGCTGTTTCAAAAGGCTTTAAAGGACTCTGCCCAAGAGGATCCACCGCCAAATCCCACGGCCGCAGACGGTCAAGCCCCATTTGCTGACGCCGGCGTTCTAAGATCTTTTCCCAAACCGGAACCACGACACGTTCAACAGTTTCATGGTATCTCTTGCAATGATCCGGCGAATAATCAAACCGATGATACGCGGCGAACTGATAATCCCGAAAATTCCCAAATCCAGCGTTACGGGCAATTTTGTGCCGGATCGAAAACATCCTCTCAAAAATCGATTCCAGCCGGTCCTGATCCTGATAACGGCGTTGAGCCGTTAAACGCCAGGTCCGCTCACGAAGGCCGCGATCCGTCTCCTGCTGAAACTTTGACATCTGCGGTAAGGTTAAATCTTGACCTTCAAAACTCACAGTCATATTCCCAAAAACCGATTGATATTCCTGGGACAACAGCTGAATATCAGTTTCCAACGGCACATTTTCAGCCCAGAATAAATCCACATCGGTTTGAACGGCACGATGAAAAACAAAATACCGTTTGGCATCCAGCGGAAATTGGTCATTCATAGCGAGATACTTGCGGTTTAATTCATCTCCCAATGGTTTAATAGCCGGAACCACCATCTTAATGAACTGCTGATAATTATACCCATAGTCCGCATGCGTTGTATCACAGGTCATCAATATATACAGCACCGCGCCATGCTGATCAATAGCCGACGCCAATTCAGAACAGTCTTTCAGCCATTCCTCCAAATCATGGGAAGAATGAATACTGCGCTCTAACAGTTGTGTATAAAGTTCAACCGCCTCACTCCGGTCATTAAAATCAATTCCTTCAGGAACAAAAGAACGCGGCTGATACCGCGGAATCCGGCTGAAATCCGTCTCTGTCATTTTCTAAACCCTTCATCTATAAAGTCGTTACAATTCATTGATTATAACAAAAAACTTTCAATATGCCATTGTTTTCCAGAATGCCCATGTTTTCAGGCTGTTTTTTACGTCAAATTTTTTAAAATTCTTGACAATGGCCCGGATTTTGTTAGAATTTTATCTCATTTTAAAGATAGCGATCAATCAACACGAAAGTAAATTCCTATGGCTAGAGTATGTAAAATTTGTGGTAAAGGTCCCATGTCTGGTAATAAGTATAAACGACGCGGTATGGTGCGGCGTAAAGGCGGCGCTGGGTCTAAAATTGTTGGAAAAACATTGCGTACCTTCACTCCCAATCTCCAAAGTGTCCGAGCAATAATCAATGGCGGAACCAAAAAGATTATTACCTGCGTAAAATGCCTGAAAGCCGGCAAAATCGTTAAAGCTTAACAGCTACTCCTAAGATCTTAAAAAGACCGCTTCCGTTGTATCTCGCTGCGGTCTTTTTTTTGTTTAAACAGAAACCAACCGAATATCTCTTAAGCGAAGCTGCACGGTCGGAGCTTTATTCCAATCATCAATCGCCAATTCATAGGCCACATCAATGATTTGATTTAACACCAATTGGTCTTTAAACCTCCCCATGCCAAAGCCAACCACCGAAAGCGTCGTCGCTCCGTCTGAAACCCAAAACTTCAACGTTTCCTTGGCCAAACACATCGGATGGCTTTTAATGGTCAGATTGCGGGTACAAAACACGGGCGTACGATTGCCTTCACCGTAAGGCTCCAGCAGATCTATTCGATTTACCAAATCAACCGTTAAATCTCCCAACGGCACCTGTGCATCCACCAGCAGCACCGGGGTCAAATCCTCGGTCTTTAAATATTTCTGCGCGTAATCATTCAAACGCCGACGAAGCTCTTCAAGATGGGCCTGTTGAAATGTCAATCCCGCAGCAAGACGGTGGCCGCCAAAATCCTTTAAAATATCAGAACACGAGCTTAACGCATCATGCAAATGAAACCCGCCGATCGAACGGGCCGAACCTGTTCCAATGCCGCCTTCAAGCGTAGCAACAATCGCCGGACGATAAAACGTCTCGACGATTTTAGACGCCACAATACCCAGGACTCCTTTGTGCCAGCCCTCCTTCGCCAGAATAATCACTTTCTCCGTGTTGAAATTCACATCCCGCTCAACCATTTCCAACGCTTCCTGAATAATCGACTTTTGCAACTGCTGCCGTTCTAAATTGATACCGTCCAATTTGCTAGCCAAATCCATCGCCGTCTGAAAATCACGGCTCAGCAAAAGCTCAAGCGAATGCCTGGCAGAATCCATGCGGCCGGCGGCATTGATTCGCGGCCCTAAAATAAACCCCGCATGATACGGCCGCATCTTCTTTCCTTTGATCCTGGCCACATCCATCAGCGCCTGAAGGCCCAGATTTTCCGTATGCTCAATGCACGGCAATCCGAATTTTACAAAAATCCTATTTTCCCCTCGAAGCGGGACAACATCGGCAATCGTTCCCAGAGCCACCAGATCCAATACATCTTTCGGAACAGCCCCAAACAGAGCTTGCGCAAACTTGGCAGCAATGCCCACCGCGGCCAAATGCTTGAACGGATAGGGACAATCCTTCCGTTTGGGGTCGACAACCGCATACGCCGGCGGGATCCCCTCCTCAGAAGGCTCATGATGATCTAAAATGATGCTATCAATCCCTTCTCCGTTGAGGCTCTCCACTTCCTTAAGCGCGGTAATCCCGCAGTCAACGGCGATCACCAGACTCGCCTGTTCCTGACGGGCAAGTTCTGCAACATTAAAATTCAACCCGTACCCTTCGTCCATGCGATCAGGGATGTGATGAACCACCTCCAATCCATACTGCGTCAGTGTTTGATTTAAAACAACCGACGCTGTGATCCCATCAACATCGTAATCACCGAAAATTAAAACACGTTCCTGACGGTCTTTTGCTAAAGCCACCCGTTCAACCGCCTTATCCATATCCCTCATAAGAAACGGGTCATAAAGCTGTTCCAAACTGTTGTCTAAAAAGGCTTCCGCTTCCAGCGGTGTTGTAATCCCGCGATTGATCAGAAGCTGAGCTAAAACCGGATGGATATGTAAATCATTGCTGATTTGAGCCTGTAATTGCGGATTGGGAACAGGCAGATCCCAACGTTTTTGTGCGATCAGAGTCGGCATGAAAACAACCTTGCGTCTACATCTTCTGCGGCGCTGAAACCCCTAACAAACGTAATCCATTGGCCAAAACAATACGCGCTGCCTCAATGAGCGAGAGACGCTCAGAGGACAAATCCCTCTGCTCGACATCTACGACACGATGTTTGTCATAGAAACGGTGAAAACAGGTCGCGAGTTCCTGCAAATAAATAACCAATGGAAAGACATCCATCTGCTGATGGCATATCATAAGCGTTTCAACAAAACCGCCGATCTTTTTTAAAAGTTCGATTTCCTCAGATTCGCACAGCAGGCAAAATCCTTCGTGTCTGGCCAACAAACCGGCGTCCTGAGCCTTTGCAACAATACTGTGAATCCGCGCATGCGCATACTGAATATAATAGACCGGGTTTTCCGGGGTCTCTTTCTTGGCAAGTTCCAAGTCAAAATCCAAATGAGCGCTGATCCCTCTCATCAAAAAGAAAAATCGAGCCGCATCACGCCCCACTTCCGTTAAGACTTCCCGCAGGCTGATAAACTCCCCTTTTCGAGTGGACATGGAAACCGGCTGCCCATTGCGGTAAATCGTGGCCAACTGAACAATGAGAACCTCCAGGGCGCTCTGGTCATAGCCTAAGGCGCAGACCGCCGCCTTAATACGCGGAATATATCCATGATGATCCGGACCCCAAAAATTATACACTTTTTTAAATCCGCGATCATATTTATTTTTGTGATACGCAATATCCGGAGCCAAATAGGTATATTTCCCGTCGCTCTTACGGACCACTCGATCCTTATCATCTCCAAATTGAGTCGATAAAAACCACAAAGCCCCATCTTCTTCTCGAATGTAGCCCTTTTGCTCCAGAATTTTTAAAACCTCCCGGACTTTCTCCGGATTGGCGACAATCGACTCACGTGTCCATTCATCAAAATGAACACCGAAATCGTCAAGCTCCTGTCTGATGACATCTAACAGATAGTCCGCGCTGAAGGTCATCAGGCTTTTCTCTTTATCGGCAAGACCGCGCATGGCATCCGCGGAAAGAAGATGATTCTGATCAAGAAAAATTCTGGCCATATCTCGAATATAATCGCCCTGATAACATTCTTGCGGAAAATCAACCGCTTCTCCGAAGAGTTCACAGGCCCTCAGCTCCACCGAACGGCCGAGTGTGGCGATCTGATTTCCCCCGTCATTGATGTAATACTCACGCGTGACCGCGAATCCCAAAAACTCCAGAATATTGGCCAACGAATCCCCCACCGCGGCCTGGCGCGCATGGGCAACACTCAAAGGCCCGGTTGGATTGGCGGAAACAAATTCCAGTTGGACTTTTTCAGCACGCCCCAAATTTTGACGGCCATAAAGATCTTTTTGCTGAAGGACTTCAGCCAAAATCGAAAACGCCGTCTCATTTGAAAAACGAAAATTAATAAATCCCGGAACGACGACTTCAACCGTCTCAATATATGTCCTGAGCTCTGAATGAAGAAGCTGCTGGTTCAAATGCTGACAAAAATTTTTCGCAATTTCCAAAGGCGCTTTCCGGAAAATCCGGGCAGACTTGAGGGCGATATTGCTCGACAAATCTCCATGATCCGGATCATTCGGTCTCTCGACCTCAATCGACGGCATCTCAATCCCGTCGAAAAATGCCGGCTGCAGCGCTGTGGCAAGAAATTTCTTAAGTTGTTCTTTGAGTTTTAAGACCATCTTCAATGAAAAAGGCTTCGGGCGAATTTATCGCCCGAAGCACTTTATGACACCTTGAATTTTAAAATTTAACTTATGCAGAATTCGGCTTCTTTTGCTTCCTGCCATAAATAGTCTAATCCGTAAAATGCCCGGGCGTCCTTCTCGAAAATATGGACCACAACATCTCCCATATCCAACAAAACCCAACGCCCCTCTTTATAGCCCTGCTTGAAGCGCACTTTGATCATTTGCTTTGAAAGACCGTCTTCGATTTCATCGGTAATCCCCTGAACCTGACGGCTTGAGGTGCCGGAACAGAGAATAAAATAATCGCAGAAATTCGCGACCTTACGCATGTCAAATATGGCGATATCGTAAGCTTTGGCATCAACGGCAAATCCCGCAATGGCCTTGACCACCTCTTCTTTTTTTAACAGTTTTTCTCCTGTTGCTCGCTCACCTTTAACCATATCTTAACAGCGTCTCCTGAGAAGAGACTTGCTGATTAACCTTTCAATTTTTTTGCCTGATCTTTGCTAAGGACTCTCCAGCATTCATGAGTGCCTGCCTTGGATTTTGCCACAGCAAAAAAACGGCCGCTTTTTTCACGAACGTCATATTCTGTACTAGCAAATTTGGCTTTGGTTTTGACATCATAAAATTGAATTTCTTCCATGAATTGGTCCTCCCTGTTGATGTTAATTGATAATAGATATTACCCAATAAAGCCACCACTGTCAAATCAAAAAACATTCCAGCTGAAATATCAATCTCTAGCCGAGCTCACCATCGATTTTAGCGCGCCTTGCTGTTTATCCGTCAAAGGCCCGACAACCGCGAGATTGTAGTGCCGCTCGTTAAAAATCTTCTGCGCGACCGTTTGGACATCATCCAGACGAACTCGCTTGATCGATTGAATCACCTCATCGGTCGTGCGGATATGATCACGCAATAACGTGGATTCTCCGACCCAAAGCATGTGTTCCATCGTATCCTCAAGAGCCAAAATCAGCTGCCCAATGCAATATTCCTTGGCGCGCATAAATTCCGCCTTTGAAATGCCCACTGTCCGGGCCTTCTTAAATTCGCTTAAGACCAAGGTCAGCGATTTTTCAACTTTTGTGTTTTCCACGCCGGCTCTCATTAAAAACAAACCAGTATCACTGAAATTCTTGCTGGCGGTCCCAATGGAATAAGCAAGCCCCCGTTTTTCCCGGACTTCATTGAAAAGACGGCTGGACATATTCCCGCCCATAATAATATTCAGAATCCCCAAGGCGTAACGCCCTTCATCATTGATCGACATGCCCTGCATCCCTAAAGCCACATGCATTTGCTCAATCGGTTTGACACAAAAAACCACTCCCGGCTCCTCCCGATGCTTGGGTGCCGGAAACGTCTCCAGCTTTTCCGCAAAAGGAAATTTATCTGTCTTCTTGCGGGCCAAATCCACCAGATCCTGATGCTCAATATTCCCACAGGCAGCAATCACGATATTGTTCGGGATATAATGCCTTTCATAAAAATTTTTCAATTGCTTCTGCGTCATAGCCTCAACCGACTCAAAGGTCCCTGCCAAGCTTTTTCCAAGCGGATGATCCGGCCATACCAAACCCTCCAAAAGCTCCATGACATAATACTGCGGCAGATCGTGATACATCTTGATTTCTTCCAAAATGACCCCCCGCTCCCGTTCCACATCCTTGCGGGTGATCAATGGCGAAAAAACCAAATCTGCCAAGACATCAAAGGTCCGGTTTAAAAATTTGGAAGGAATTTTCGCGTAGAAACAGGTCTGTTCCTCCGAGGTAAAGGCATTCAGAGTTCCACCCACGCCTTCAATCGTTTCCTTAATCGCATCACACGAATATTTCTCCGTGCCTTTAAAAACAACATGCTCCAGATAATGAGCCGCCCCCTTGAAAAGATCGTCTTCATGCCGCCCTCCCACACCGGCTAAAACGCCCAAAGAAATACTGTCGCGATCCTTGATCTCATGTGTGACGATCCGCAGCCCATTTTTTAAAACGGATTTACGATACATACAGTCCCATCCTTATAAAACGTGCGACAGCCGCCTAACGAAGCCAGCTGTTTTTTTGACTAAATCTTTTTCCCCTAAATGCGTTGTCATTTCCCGGACAATGGCGCTTCCCACAATCACGCCATCACATTTCCGCGCCATTAAACGGACCTGCTCGGGCGTCGAAATTCCAAACCCAACGCAAATCGGTTTATCCGTTAATTGACGGGCCACGGCCAATGGCTGAATCTGCTTTTGTGAAACCTGTTTGCGCGCGCCCGTCACCCCCGCCACCGATACATAATAAATAAATCCCGTTGAATCTAAAATCACTTTTTTCATCCGCGCTTGAGTTGTGGTCGGCGATAAGAAAAAAATGCTGGCCACATCATGCGCACGGCAGGCCTGAATCAATTCCTTAGCCTCTTCCGGCGGCAAGTCCGGAATGATCAAACCGTCAACGCCCACATCACCGGCGCGTTTGATAAAGCGGGTATCCCCATAATGAAAAACCGGATTGTAGTAGGTCATCAGCGCAATGGGGATCCGGCTACGCTTTCGAATGCGAGCGACGCAATCAAAAATCTTTGAAACAGTTGTTCCCTGTTTTAAGGCCACAAACGATGACGTCTGAATCGTCGGCCCATCCGCCAACGGGTCTGAAAACGGAACCCCGATTTCTAAAATGTCCACCCCCGCATCTTCAAAAGCAACCGCCAATTCCTCCGTCGCCTTTAGAGACGGATACCCTGCGGTGATGAACGCGATAAACGCCTTCTTCTTGCGTGCTTTCAAACTCTTAAATTGTTCCGTAATACGATTCATCAAATAAATTCCCGGAATGTTTCCATATCCTTATCGCCGCGCCCTGAAAGACAAACAATCACGCTCCGCTTGCCTTTGACACGTTTGGCCAGCTTCTCCAAATAAAAAATCGCATGGGATGTTTCCATCGCCGGAATAATGCCCTCTAAAAGCGATAAAAGCTTCAACCCCTCAATCGCCTCCTTATCCGTCACCGCCACATACTCGGCCCGGCCGATTTTCTGAAAATACGCATGCTCGGGTCCAACACCCGGATAATCAAGCCCGGCAGCAATGGAATGCGCAATCTTGACCTGACCGTCAGGCGTCTGCAACAATCCACTTTTGGCTCCATGCAAAACACCGATCATTCCCGAGGATAACGGAGCGGCGTGATGGCCGGAATGAAGACCAAGGCCTGCCGCCTCAACGCCGATCATTTTGACATTTTTATCCTTCAAAAACGGATGAAACAGCCCCATGGCATTGCTTCCGCCACCGACACAGGCCAAAAGATAGTCCGGCAGACACCCTTCCTTTTGAATAAACTGACGCCGGGATTCTTTCCCAATGACAGACTGAAAATCCCTGACCATCACCGGGTAGGGGTGCGGACCAGCCACTGTCCCGATCAAATAAAATGTATCCGCCACATTCGTGACCCAATCCCGTATGGCTTCATTCATGGCATCTTTCAAAGTTTTTGAACCGCTCTCCACCGGGATCACACGCGCCCCAAGCAGTTTCATCCGCAAAACATTCAGCTGCTGACGTCGAATATCTTCCGAACCCATATAAATATCACACTTCAAACCGAATAACGCCGCTGCGGTTGCAGTCGCCACCCCGTGCTGACCGGCACCGGTCTCAGCAATGACCCGGGTCTTTCCCATGCGCTGCGCCACTAAGATCTGGCCCAGCGTATTATTAATTTTATGGGCGCCCGTGTGCAGACAATCTTCCCGCTTCAAATAAATTTTGAGATTCCCAAAATGCTTGCTCAGGCGGGAGGCATAATAAAGATTCGTCGGACGCGACGCGTATTCCTTTAAATAGAAGTGGAATTCTTTCTTGAAAGCCGTGTCCCTTTTAAGCTTTTTATAGACCCGTTCCAAGTCCTCAAGCATTGCCATCAAGGTTTCGGGAACGTAACGGCCGCCAAACGGCCCAAAATGTCCGTGCTGATCAGGTAAACTCATTTATTCTTCTTCTTGTATCGATCAAACCGCATTGAATCATCGCCATTAAACCACAAACATTCCATCCTGTAAAGCAAGGATTACACCTTTTAGAAATCCGGGGATGTGATTTTCTTCTCGAGCAAATTAATCAAGATTGCCCGGTCATCCATATCAGTTTTCCAGGTCGCATCCTGAAAACGGGCAATCCGGTCTTTTTGTTCAAGATAATAAAAAATATCCGTAATCACCCGGGACCCATCGCGAAATAATCCGCGCAAGTATGATGCTGTCTCAACATCGGCAGACGTCTCTTTATACTGATTGATTTTCTCAATGAGACGCTTCAATTCATTCTGCCAGTCTTTCACGTTGTTTTCCAACTGCGTATAATATTGCGCATCGCCGACAATCCAAAGCTTGATCAAATCCACCTCTTCATCATCCAAATCGCGCCCGGAGCGCAGCTTGTTGATAACCAACTTGATATCCGTTCCGGTTTCCGCCTGAATATACTCCCGTAAATACTTCCCGAGCTCCTCAAAGATCGTCGAGAGCTTACTGTAAGCATCCCCTGTCCCCCGAGCCTTTGTTTGCTCATAATCTTCATTGAGTTTTGTGATAATCTTTCCGAAAGTTTCCATCATCGTTCTCCTTGCTTAAAGGGCTAATATTTCCAATCCGGATATCGCTCTGCTCCAAAAAAATGATTCGGGTAAAACATTCGCAAAACACGCTTCGGCAAATATTGAAAGAAGAATATGCCTTTTGCCTCAGCCTCGACTTCCAACTCAAGCTTTGTGCGGTCAAATTTCAACGTTTCCTTTTTGCGGGATTCAATATCCATAACCGTCAAACGCTCTGCCCGATGAGGCCCGTAGGAAGAACTAAATAATAAATATTTTCCATCCGGCGACCACGCCACAAAACGATCCTGGCCGATGTTGACCGTTAACCGTTCCGGCTGAGCCTTTCCCGGTATCAGCAGATACAATTCACAATTTTCATGTCCGTCCGCTCCGATCAAGCCGGAAACAAACACGATCCTGCCGCCATCCGGTGAATAGGCCGGCGAGCAATCCTGTCCTTCATAGTGCGTCAGCTGAACAAGCGATCCGGAGTGACAGTGGTATTCCCAAATATCCGGATTTCCGGTGCGTTTGGATGTGAAAATAATTTTAGACCCGTCCGGTGAGAATCTCGGATGATAATCCGTTGATTTTTCAAAGGTCACCTGCTGAAGATTGGAGCCGTCGATATCCATCCGGAAAATATTGATATTCCCGTCATAATTGGAACTGAAAACGATTGACCGGCCATCCGGCGACCAAGACGGATACGCGTGCCACTGACCGGGCTTGGTCAAAGACCGTTGATTCTTTCCATCCGCATCCATCAACCAAATATCCTGTGTCCCGCTGCGATTGGAAACAAACAGAATCTTTGTCCCATCCGGAGACCACTTTGCGAAATCATTCCAATACGGCCCCGAGGTCAACTGATCGACTTGGCGTGACTGTAAGTCCAGGGTGAAAATATCATAGTCAGCCTCTTTGCCGGATGAAAACACGATGCTGCCCTTTAATTTCATAGTCTGCTCCTTTTCCTCAGTCTTATTGCTTAATACTGCCTCGCCCCGGTTCATACCCTGCGAAGATCATCTGTGTCTTGGCAAACCCCACAGCTCCGTCAATACGCAAAGGAATACGAGCCTCCTCATCCCAGAACCAGACCCGGTACTCACTCGGTATGCTCTCCATTAAAAAAGAACTGCGGGATTCTGAACCGATCTTAATATCTGCTTTACGTGCGATTTTCAATTCAACATTTTTTGTCGGCAGGCTCATCGTCAGAATTTTTCCGACCTCAAATACCCCCTGCGAACGATAGCGATAAATGAAACAATATAAATTATCAATGACGCCCTGTTTTTTCAAAATCTGCTCTTCGCCATTACCGTCCTTTGCCGGCTTTACGATGCGGACCTCAAAGGCCGTCTGATCATAATATTCGCTAATCTTTTCTTTGTTCCCAAAAATATTCAGGTCCCGTTCCACCCGTACCGGCAACAGCGTTTGCGGGTCAGCATAAATCTTTTCCTGATCATAAAAATTAAATCCGTCTGCCGTAAAAATCAAAAGAATATATTGGCGTCCCTCCTCCTCGATCAGACCGCGATACTCCAAAACCGCATCTCCGACCTTCAAACCCAGCTTTTTAATTTGATACCGGATCGTTTCGCCGGGCGCATACACCGATTCTGCCGCATCCGCAGGATAAGAAACGATCGCTCCCCCGACAAACCACGCAAAAAATATCATCACCAACAACAGTTTCATGCTTTCCCTTCAGATAAATATTGATCAAACCGAATCAAAAAACGCTCCAGCACCTGAGCGCCCTTGACAAGCGTTGAACAACGGGCATACTCATCGGTGGCATGAGCCGTACCCGAAGCGCCGAATCCGGTCGCAAACGCCGGAATCTTATGTTTTTGAAAAAAAGTCATGACCGTTGCCCCTTCACTGCCCTTCAGGCCGGCACGGATACGCTTGCGGCGTAATTCTTCCAAATACATTTTCACAAACGGATGTTCCGGAGAAATTTCATAAGAATGCTGCCGATCATCGGTCTCGATCTTAAAGCGCTTGGCATGAGCCGCAACAACCGTTCTCAACTTTTGAAACAACTCTTGATGGGACATGCCGGGCAACAACCTCAAATCCACCGAAAACTCGCAGAAGTCCGCCACCATATTGACCTTATCGCCCCCCCGAATCGTTCCGATGTTGAGCGTTGGCCCGCGCAATAAAGGATGTTTCTTATAAACGGTTTTCATAGCCTTGAGTTCTACAATGATGGCGGCGGCAATTTCAATCGCATTCACTCCTCGCCAATTATATGCGCCATGCGCTTTTTTTCCAAAAATTTGAATCCGGCAATGCAGCAACCCTTTTTGCACAACAATGGCGTTGTACTCATCAGAATCCAGGATCAGAGCATATCCGGGTTTTAAGATTCCCTCATTCAAAAGAGGCACGATTCCCTTTTGACTGCCGGTTTCCTCATCAACCGTCGCCGCCATAATCAGGTCATGCTTAAATTTGACGCCATCCTCAACCAGCGAACGCATCACCTCCATACAAACTGCCGTATTCCCTTTATCATCAGATGCTCCGCGGCCGTAGATTTTGTCCCCGACGATGTCTTTTCCATACGGGCTTTTACTCCACCCCTCACCGATCGGGACAGTGTCAAAATGAGGCGTAATCAGAATGGATTGTTTTTGCGCCTGCACCCGGGGCAATGTTCCTTTTAAAACAGCAATGACATTCGGCCGGTTCTTCGCGAAACTCTTGATCTTCATGCTGAGACCTAAATTCCGCATATCTTTCTCTATGAACCGGGAAAGCTCAAGCTCATTTCCTGGAGGGTTTTCAGAATTGAATCCCAGAATTCTTTGGGTTAAACGGATTAATCTTTTTTCGGAAATCATTTCCAGAACTCCTTAGCCTTGATCTCGGCCAAAGCCCGCTGATAATCTTCAAAGTCAATTAAAACGATCTTAGGATTCTCCTCATAAAGTTTGTCCATCTTGGGAAGATGGTGCTTCACATTGCGGAAGGCAAGATATTTAAAATCAGTCCGGCATTCAGGGCAGATCGGAACGCCGAATTTCACATCCAGCGCATTACAATGAGAACAACTCGCGGACAACTCACCATAGATCATGGTATGTTCACGAATATCGGCAAAATCAAGTTTTTTATATACACGAATAAATTTCTTATCCATATTATCTATATTATTGGGTCTACACCGTTTCTAGTGGGTAAATAAGACCCATTTGTTTGAGTTAAGTTTATTGTTTAAAAGCATTTACAAAAACATTTGTTCTTTGAAAACTTGACACGTTTACCTGAAGCGATAAAATCAGGTTATGAAAACA
>JBBRHV010000036.1:0-20139 GCA_038222225.1 Candidatus Omnitrophota bacterium | reverse complement strand
CCTGATCAATAAAATCCGTGTCATTCAAAGACGTTCTTTCGGAATTCGGAATCTTGAGTATTTAAAACTTAAGGTCATAACGTCATTTATCAAAGATCAACCCCTGTGATTTACCCACAGGAAACGGTGAAGAGCCTTTTTTGTTAGACGTATTCTTTTTCGCACCATGCATGGTAACCGCGTTTTATAAAAATGAGCCCGCTGGCCAAGCAAGCCCAACAACAAAGGACATAACTCTTTAATGTCATATCTGCCGAAACACCGAACAGAACTGCTACGATCCCTGACAGCAGTCCGGCATTGACAATAAAAGAGAATGTGTTCTCCGTGGCGACCAAAGAAATCAGGACCGCCAATGTTAAAAACAAAAGACTTCCCGAAAGGATCAGAAAACCCATGAACTGCAGCGGCGCGTGCTGTTCAAAATGAAAAAACACCGACGGAATAACACCCAAAACAGCGACGGTTAAGATCCAATACCATAACGCCTCAGCATAGACGCTGACAATGTGATCACTAATGTATTGCCGGCGGCTGACCGGCCTGACAATGTCATAGCCCCAAAAGATCAACCGCTTATAATAGCCGACGGTCACCATCACCAGCGGCGTCATCACAAAGATCAAAAAATTCCCGTAAATATTTTTCAGCCAATCCCCCATCCAATCCACCCTGAGAATGGTCAGGGCATAAATCACCAGGACCGCCCAAGCCATCGACCAAACCAATTTGGGAGACTGCCCTTCCGCCATTTTCCAATGCCGGATCCGGCTGATGACATCTGTTTTGCTGAAATATTTATGTCCTGTCCCGAAACGCCTCACCTTCTGCGCCCGGCCGTTTTCCGGCCTGTCCGACCGGCCCGGCCAGCCCAGCCCGGAACGAGGAGGCCAGCTCAAAAGATAATGATATTCAAAATCTTCCTCATTCAATGTCCATAACCGCCAAAAAAACACCGACAACCCGGTCGCCCAGGCCGCAAACGGCAGCGAGATCAAAATGGGAAACTCCTTATAAATATCCGTGATCTGCGCTCCGAAGGCCGACAGGACCAGCAGAACACAATACCCGTAGAGCACAATCCGCCCGATCGAAAAATATCCAATACCGACGACGATCAAAGACGCCAGCAGACAGCTCCCCCATACGCCGGCCATGGACGCATGCGGAAGCCAGGGCAAATCCAGAGTGATCCCATGTCCCCAGATCACCAGCAGGCAAATCATCAACACATAAATCCCCACAATACTCGCCAAATGATATGTCCGGTACTGCGGAAATATGCTCACCTGATAACTGGTAAACTGCCTTTTGACCATGATCCCCAAATGAAACGCCAGCCATAACATGACCACAAACATCAAGTTGAAAAATTCTTCCGAGTATAAAAGAAACCCGATATGATAAGCGATCTTTGAAACAGCCGCGCTGAGCACAAAGGTGATCAACAAAAGACGAAACCCCAGATTCCGCCAATACAGCTGAGCAATATTTAAAAACGGCGATTTCATCGGCTTAGCTCCAGAAAAATCTCTTCTAAATTTAAATTCTCCACATGCATCGCTTGCCCAAACTGCTGTTCAAGTTTTTGCAGAGCGTCTCCCTGCTGATCCTTCAAGGTTAAAACAACCCCGCCATCCGTATGCTCACAGGCCAAAACTCCCTTCATCTGCAGCTGCTCAACGGTGACATCCCCGGCCATGATTCGGACACGCTTGACCTGTTCTTTCAATTCATCAAGTTCCCCGCAAAATGAAACCGCCCCCTCATTGATCAAAACCACATGATCCGCCGCCCGCTCCAGATCAGAGGTGATATGCGTTGAAAAGAAAACCGTGCATTGCCGGTCGGCCACCGAATGAAGGATCGTCTTTAAAAATTCCCGTCGGGCTAACGGGTCCAGACTGGCAACCGGTTCATCCAGGATCAGAAGCTCCGGCTCATGGGCCAGCGCCAAAATGATCGCCACTTTCTGCGCTTCCCCTTCCGACAAAACGCCGATCCGTTCCTGTTCATTCAATCTCCATTGCCGGATCAACTGCTCAACCAGCGTCTCATTCCAGTGACGATAAAATGACCCGGCATACTCAATCAGCTGACGGACCGTGAGCCACGGATAAAGTTTTTCGCGCTGCGGGACATAGCCGAAACGCTCCTTGGCCCCCTCACTAAACCGCCATGGAGATTCGCCGAGAACAGAAATCGATCCTGAATCGGCCTTAAGAAGCCCGACCAGCAGCTTGATCAGTGTTGTTTTGCCCGCGCCATTTTTTCCCAAAAGGCCCAAAACCGATCCCTTCGGAACGCTTAAAGACAAACCGTTCAGAATGTTTCTTTTCCCAAAGCCCTTTTTTACGTTCAAACATTCAATCATCGGGGAATTCATCATTTAATCCTCCCACCTGCTTCGAATTGCATCGAGTATTTCTTCTTTGGTTAAAGACAATTGTTTTGCCTTCTTGATCATTTCCTTCACGAATGGCAAAACCTCTTCCTGGCGGTCCTTCAAATCCGCTCCCGGCTCTGCCGAAAATTTGACCCGCATCCCTTGCCCTCGAACTGTTTCAATGACTCCAGCGGACTCTAATAAAGAGTAGGCCTTTGAAACGGTCATCGGATTGACTTCGATCTCTTTGGCGACTTGACGCACAGATGGGAGAAAATCCTCCCCTTTCAAACGTCCGGACACAATATGAATCTTAACCTGATCCATAATTTGCCTGTAAATAGGGACCCCGGAAGAGGTGGATATATGAAAACTGGATTTTGGATCTAAAACCATAAAATGCTCCTTGAAACGGCCTTGTGTATTATAAGCATAATACACTGATACACCAAATGTCAAGGGCTTTACTTGAAATTGTTTTAAAAAATCACAACATATTGAAATGCAAGGGTTTTATTCCGGCTCTAGGCCTGAGTAGGCCTGCTGGTTTAATCCTTCGATCTCTTTAAGAAGCTCATCTCCGCGCTGAATATTCTGCGCTTCGATCGTTTTAATTTTTCCCACAACATCCTGATAAACAGCCATTTCAGAAGAAGGGTCAAGAGGATTAGGCAGCTGGATTTTTTCGGAACTGGAATTCACGGCAGAAACGGATGGCACTCTAACGAAATCCATAAAGATAGGGAAACAATATAAGAATAGTACCGCAAGAATCACAATAAGAAATACGGCAAGTGACCCAAAGGCTTGGGAAGAAAATAAACGAGGCGTTCGGCAATCATTGTTCATCCGGACGTCTCCAGAGCGTGGGGTCATTTTCTAAAATAATAAACAGCCGCCTTACGATTTCGGCATCCAGCTGGGTGCCGCAAGCTTCTTGCAACTCCGTCTTGATCTTCTCCATAGGTAAGGCCGGCCGATAAAATGTTTCTGTATTCATCTCATCAAAAGTCTCTGCCACCGCTATAATGCGCGCTTCGAGAGGGATATCTTTTCCCTGCAATCCATCCGGATACCCGCGGCCATCGATCCGTTCGTGGTGATGACGAATAATCCGGCACTCAAGAGTCAAAAATTTTAACGGGCTTAAAATGTTTGCCGCGACCTCAGGATGCTGGCGTATGACCTCCCATTCCTGTTCTGTCAGCACTCCGGATTTTTCCAAAATTTCATCCCGCATAACGACCCGCCCCAGATCATGAAGCATCGCAGAGCGCCGAATCGTTTCCACCGTCGGATGAGAAAAATCCATGCTTTGAGCGATCAAAACCGAAAGCTGCGCGACACGGGCTGAATGGCCATGAACATACGGGGCTTTGCTTTCCACTAGCCTGACCAAAGAGGCGATCGTATCGACTTCTGCGTTTTCAAGACGGACCTGTGCTTCCAGAAGCTCCTCATTGACCACCTGGATACGGTCTCGTTCTCGCGCCTCCCTGACCCACAAATACCCCATCAAAACCAGAACGCTGGCCAGCGCCCATCTCTCAAAAATAACCAAAAAATCCAAGGGAGAGAAAAGCAGAACAACCGTCAAAAAAAAGATCACGCCCATGATCCATAATTTGATCGTACGGCCATAATCCACCGTTAATAAGGAATGCCTCTCCAATAAAGATGCTGTGCTGTGCTGCGCGCGCGAAGCGTTTTGATCGTCCATAATTTTCTCCTTCCTGTCCCCAAAAACACCAATACTATAACATTAAAATAAATACAAATGAAGCAGGAATTCAACTAGATGACGGCATGGACTTAAGAGCTTAGAACTATTTCTTTAGGAAGGGGCTTAATAAATTCCTGACGCAGACTATACGTATAGGCGCCTTGTGTCGGCACCAAAAGAACGTCTCCGGTTTCAATGCCCTGACCGAAATACGAATACCCCCAAAGATCATGGGGCGTGCATAAAGACCCGCACACCAGACATTCCCGCTCCTTGAGCGCGGGGCGGCTTAAATTTATTACAGGAAAATAATCATGCTCAAAACGTTCCCACCCCACCGCTTGCGTCCCGCCGTCCGTGATCACCAAACGGTCATCTTTTTTATCCACGACCCGCAACAGAATATGCATCGCGACATGCGATATCCATCTGCCCGGCTCACAAAAAATAACAGGACGGACATGCGGAAAGATATGCGTCTTCATCGCCTGAGCAAGCTCCTGAGCAAAGGCCTCAATGGGCACAGCCACAATACACCGATGATCCAGGCCGTCAGCAACTCCATGCGCCGGATTCACGCACTCCGATATCTTTCCTTCCTGAGTTGCCGCTGTCTGCAGCCATTCCCCCTCAGAGGGCCAGTATCCGCCGCCGATATCTAAAAACTGAATCTGTTTTAAATCCGATTTATCAAATCCGGCCAATGTTTCTCCGAGACGCTTCAGAAACGATGTCTGCTGAACGGCATCCATATTCCAGCTGGTATGAAACTGTAGACCGCATAATTCAATATTTGAACAACGTCCGGCCTCTTCAAAAAAGGACGCCAGCCGTTTTAAGGGAATCCCGAATTTACGCCATAACCCTTTTTCATCCACGGTTAAACGCACCCCGGCCCGGATGTTGACCCCCTGATGAGCCGCCACTGCGGACAAACGCTTCAGTTCGCCGAAACTATCAATCAGCACGGTTACTTTTTCTGAATTCTGACAGGCCAGGGCAAGTTCCTCTTCCATTTTGCCGGGACCGCTAAAAATGACCGCTTGCGGGGACTGTTCCAGCGCCTTTTTCAATTCCTCGCCGCTGGACACATCAATCCCGCAGCCCTGTCCGATCACAGTCTTGAGCATAAACGGATGCGAATTGCTTTTCATCGCGTAAAAGAACCGCGTTTCTTCAAACGCGGCCTCAAAGGCATGTTTGAACTCTCCGACCCGTTTAACCAGCGCCGGCTCATCAAACACATACAACGGAGAGCCCTGGCTGGCAACGCAATTCAGAAAACGCTCTTTCTGCCCAATGAATCGTTCAACAAAACTTTTGAGCTGCGCTGGATCCATTCTCGGTGTTTCATGACGCCCGGCAGCTTCGATCTGTTTAACCCAATCCTTCTCACTCATGTCTCACGACCCGATCTCAATATGGAGTTTTTTCAAGAGGTCCACGCTTTGGGCCTCCAGGCCCCCCTGAGCCGACGGCTCAAAAATCAGATATCCCAGACTACGTGAATCATAATCATCCGGTGGCAGCCTCACCACGTGCCCCTTCTCGCGTTTGAAATGGCACTTCACAACACGTTGATCAAGCAGGGCCTGCTCCGCCTCCAAAACCTCAACCGTCCCGGCCCGGTCCGCAAAAATCTGAACCCCCACCAACGGCCGCCAATTTTCTCGGGCAGGATAAACAAGGTTCTTTCCTTCGGCAAAATCCAATGCCGCCAAAAGAATATCGAACCCGCAACTCTCCTCGATCAGGGGAGGCAGGCAATCTCCTCCGGGACGCGGTGTCAGCTCCAGCACATAGATCTGTCCCTGATCAATTTTCAAATCCACCATGGCCATGGTCCTTTTCAGGCCCAAAACCGTTGCTGCCTTTGCCAAAAATTCAGCCAGTTCGCTTTCCCGGATTCCCGCCGGAAGCTGCGCGGACACTTCATAAGCCAGGATCGTTCCGAACGTCGAACGCTGAAACGGGATCTTTTTTGACAAGCGGATTATTTCGACATGTCCATTTTCTAAAATAAAATCACAGCTGTACTCTTCGCCTCCGATAAATGTTTCGATCGCCACCTGGTCCGGCCGGCAATCATCCGGACAGCTTTCCTTCCCGAACATGCGCTGATTGGGATGCTGCTTCACATGGGACGCAATGCAGTCATACGCCTCACGGCAAGACGGTTCATCAGAGCACAAAAAGACCAGCTCACTGCCGCTGCCGGTCAATGGTTTTAAAACCACCGGCTTTTTAACCTTACGATAAAAAGCAATCGCTGCATCAGCGCTTGAGACCGATTGAGCCTCCGGGCAGCCGACCCCCTGGCTTTGCCAGATCTGTTTGGATTGAAACTTGGAACGGCACGACAAAACCGTTTCTTCGGAAGGAAAGTCCAGGGAAAACGCTTTGGCAATCAACGCGGCAAGCCTCAGCGATTCACAATCAAAACACGCCACGCCACCCAACACAATGCCATGCGCTTGAACATAATGTTTTAAAATTTCGACAGCTGTCACCCGTTCTCCCAGCGAACAGGTCGCCTCCAAGAGCCCCGAGGAACCGGAAACCGTCCATCGCCTGCGTTCATCCGTATCCGTCAAAAATACCGCCCGCCCATGAGCCCGCTCTTCAAGGGTCCCGATGTAGTCCCCTGTGGTACCGACGACAACAATCCGTTTGTTACTCACGAAAACATCCTTTGTAACACCGTACTGGCCTCCCTTAAGCCCCTTCCGGTGCGATCTCCGTTCGATTGGAGATAAGATAGAGTGGCCGGGGCGTCAAATGGAACATGGTTTTCCAATAAAAATCCCCGCATAGAAAATCCGCCTCCTGAAACTTCTCGCTGCAGGCTCTTTTCATATGAAATAAATTGATGACCTTGGCAATTCCAATAAATTCGGCACTGGTTCCACCGGCTAAAAGCGTATAGACATTATTATAGACACAGCCGATGTCTGCAGCAGCCGGCCGGCCGGCCATCCAAAACGAGACCATGCGCAGCCAGCCCCGCTTTTGAAGGAGCCCCATCAGATCCCGGAAGCTGTCCGTAAAACGCTTATCCGCATAATACGAGTCTTCCCCGAAACGCTGAATGTTCATCTCCACCAAAAGATCGAAATCTGAGGCGTTATCCAAGCGGCACTCCAAGCCCCGCTCTTCAAAGGCCACGACTTCCTTTTTGATACTTTTGATCGAACGCCTGGAAAAGGTCGAATAGTAAATCTCCATGTCATGCTGATAATTTCCCGCATGAAACAGATATCCGATCTCATCCACCGGAAAACGCTCGGGTGAAAGAACCGGCGAAGGAGAAAGATAACGCAGATGGTAGGACAACCCCTGCTCATTAAGCCATTGCAGCAGCCGGTCAAAGACCTGCTGATCACGGGCAATCAATCTGTTTTGCTCGAGCCATGTTTTGCCGTGCCAGACCTCACCCGGAAAGTAGACGTAAGAATTGTCATCGGGAATGAAACACAACGGGAACAGCCCTACCGGCTCACCGTTGTCTTCCGCCACCACAAAAAAGAATTCTCTCTTGTAATGGCGGTGAAAACACTCCCGGACTTCCCAATCGTCCGCTAACATCTGTTGGGGGATCATCTGCTGCCATAGCTTACGGCATATGGAAGGGTCAGTTTCCGAACGAACGTGTAACATAACCTAATGCCTGAAATTCACATTGGTGATGCAATGTGTTCCGCCGAAAAAGCTGCGAGCAAATTCCTCGACAACTTCCGTATCATACGGTTTGCAGCTGAACACATCTAAATACACAGCGTTCGTGAGATTGGCAAAATGGGCCGAAATTAAAGAAGTCTCAATTAACTGAACCATGGAATAACCGGCAACTCGTTCTTCCTCCCCGAAGTGCACGACTACTGTTTCTCCGAAACGCTTCATTTCGATCAGCTCGCAAAGCTCAGCGACAAACTGACGGATTTTATCAGCATCCCGGATCGTCTCAGGATCGCAGTTGTAAATATCAATACTGCTGGCGATCCCCCAGACATCGTCCTGCACTGCGCGGCGCTTACGATTTGAGGCGGCCGGCCGTGTTTTAAGGCAAGTACTTTCTAGCCTTTCCATTCGTGCTCCTTTTCTGATGGCCCATGTTGTGGGACATGCTAAAGATTATTAAAAACCCAGCCTCATACAACAAAAAAAATATTAGAAATCAAAATATCAAAATTACGAAAAATGTCAATACCTTTAATTATATTCAACCACAAATTTTTTATTTTTCATGCATTTATTTTATTTTTTTTAGAATAAGAAAAAAGCGCTCTTTATTTAAAAAGAGCGCTTTTTGATAAGATATCGTCGACGCGAAAATTCCTATCCCTGCTTTAAGACCTTTTTGGCCTGCAGTCCTTTTGGGCCATCCTCAACCTCGACCTCGACTTGCTCGCCTTCGGCCAACGTTTTGAACCCACCGCCTTCGATCACACTGAAATGAACGAATGCTTCCTTGCCTGACTCAAGGGCGATAAATCCATACCCTTTTTTGTCGTTAAACCATTTGACTGTTGCTTGTTCCACCTTCTAACTCCTGTTAAATTGTTACTTTGTTTCTTTGACTGAAAGGTCTCTTGGCCGACCACGGCCGAAAAAAACCGCAAGGCTTATGTTACCTCGCGGTAAATCTAGTCCTTTCATCGTGTATAATTATGCAATAAAAAGAAGGATTTGTCAAAAATTATTTTTAAATCTACAAAAACAACCAAAATCTATCTCAGAGACCCTAAAACCGTATTGATTCGTTTTAAGAAAAGCGCCATATTAAACGGCTTGAACATATAGTCCTCAGCCCCCAGATCCAGAGCCCGCTGAATATCGACGTCATCCTTCTTAACGGTCAGCATCACCACCGGGATATGACGCGTTCGAGCATCCTTTTTTAGAGTTTCCAAAAGCTGACAGCCGTCAATCTGAGGCATCATAATGTCCAAAACAATCAGACTCGGAGAGATCCGCTGAATCATTTCCATCCCGCTTTTAGCCTCTCGGGCCGCAAAAACCTGATATCCTTCCCTTTCCAAACTCCGTTTTAAAATCCGAACCATGCCCTCATCATCATCCACAACTACAATCGTGCCTTTTTTTAAGTACTTGTTGGCCCGCTCCAAAAAGCCCTTCGGTTCGTAGCGGCCGAGGCTCTCGGTTGCCCCCTCATCCAGACAGGTGCGGACATACAAAGACATCGCCAGTTCTTCCTGCTGAATGTTGGTGTTTTCAAGTTCCGTTGAATGAAAATAATTAAAAATTAAGATCGGTATTTTCTTGAACTGCGGCATCTGCCTCAAGATCCGGATAATGGAACTGGTGCTCATATCCAGCATCCGACTTTCCATAATAATCACATTCGGTAAAAACATCACCGCCTTAGAAATCACCTGATCCCCGAAAAGCACAAAATCCGTGTGACACCCCTGCGTTTCCAATTGCTGACGCATCGTTTGAATGCATTCTTCAAACCGCCCCACAACTAAAATCCGCTTGTATGTTTGTCCCTGCCCTGAAGCCGGCCGACTTAAAACATCCTGAACTTCCTGCAAAAATTCACCCCTGTCCACTGGCTTCTCTAAAAATCCATTCACCCCGATCAAATCAAAATACTCCCTCATCTTCTCCCGGATGCTCAGCACAATAAATCGAATATCTTTGCCGCACGCCGATTCCCTCAATTTTTTAATCAACTGTCCCGCATCAAGTTTGGGCGCCAAGGCATCAACAATGACCAGATCCGGCAAAATCTCCTGCGCCTGGCTAAATCCCGCCTCTCCGTCGGAGGATTCATAAACCGCGTGCCCGGCCTCCTTGAGCCAGCCCCCGCACTGTTCACGCAGCCCCAGATCAGCATCAATCACTAGAATTTTTTTCTGTTCACCCATATCAACCCCCGCCTAAATTTTAACGGAAAACGTTTTATTTTACCCCTAAAGCCCTGACAGGGCAAGCCCTCAAAACCTAAAAACCGCTATCATCAAAACCAAATAGCATTTCGAGCCACTTCCATGATATATATAATATCAGCAAAATAGAACAGTTTATTATCCTTCAAATAAATCTTTAATGCTACAATTCAAAAATAACATTAACGTTAGCAGATCTCTTCCCATGCCAAAACGCCTTAAAGCCCAACCCCTTCAAACGCTCTGTTCACTGTATCTGCTTATTTGTTTACTCTTCTCTATAAATAGTCCGGTCTGTCACGCACAAAACACGGTCAGCCCCAAAAATGTGGTGATCATGATTGCCGATGGCTCAGGTTTCAACCACCTTCAAGCCGCCAGCCTTTACCAGTATGGCTTCCCGGAAGGCCAGCTCTATGAACAATTTCCAGTCAAACTGGCGATGACCAACTTTAGCCATGGCGGAAACTATGATCCCCAAAAAGCATGGACAGATTTTTCTTATGTTTTATCCTCTGCTCTGACGGATTCCGCGGCCTCTGCCACAGCAATGTCGACAGGCACAAAAACCTTCAATGGCGCGATTGGTCTGGCGCTGGACAAATCGCCCCTCAAGCACCTCCTGGAGAGGGCCGAGGATGCCGGAAGATCAACCGGAGTCGTTACCACTGTTCAATTCAGCCACTCAACACCGGCAGGATTTGTCGCGCACGATATATCACGCGAGAACTATGAACAGATCGCCCAAGACATGCTTCTCAACAGCCGCCTGGATGTGCTGATGGGCTGCGGACATCCCCTTTACAATAATGATGGGGCTCCAAAAGGATCCGCCAGGGACTATCAATATGTCGGCGGTGAGGCTCTTTGGAAATCCCTCGCCAGCCCCACAAAAAAAATCGGAGGCGACGCTGACGGCGACGGGGTCGATGATCCCTGGACCTTGATCGAGAGCCGACAAGACTTTCTCTCCCTGACGGGAGGCCAGACCCCCAAACGCGTCCTGGGAATCCCCCGTGTCGGAACCACCCTGCAGCAATCTCGCGATGGGGATCCAGAATCTCCGCCATATGCCGTTGCCTTCAATCAAAATGTCCCTTCCCTCACCGAAATGGCGGCGGCCGCGCTGCATATTTTAAATGCCAATGCTGACGGCTTTGTCCTGATCATCGAAGGCGGCGCGACGGACTGGGCAGCCCACAAACATCAGATCAATCGCCTGATCGAAGAACAGACCGATTTTGACAATGCGGTCTATGCCGTGCACCAATGGATCGAACAGAACAGCTCCTGGGATGAAACGCTTTTAATCGTCACGGCAGATCATGAGACCGGCTATTTAACCGGGCCGGATTCCGGAATGATCGGCGGGCAATCTGTGTGGAATAATCTTCTCGCGAACGGCGCCGGCGCTGTTCCGGCAGTACAGTGGAATACGGGCGGACACAGCAACGCACTCGTTCCTTTTTTTGCAAAGGGCTACGGCTCAGACCTCTATCTGCAATCCCTTGAAGGTGAAGACCCGGTCTATGGCCCTTACATCGACAACTCGTTTCTTTCCAGAATTCTCTCCTGGGAATAAATCTCTCCACCGGCGTTAAGACCTTCTTTTATAGTCTCCATTCGTCATCCGGCTTTCGGAAGATCCGCGTGATCCCGCCATAGAAAATCAGCCCGAACAAACAACCGATCAAATTATTCAGCATATCTTTCTGAGTGTCCCATTCATCCAGATCCCCGGCCCCGATGAAAAGAACCCCTTCACCCTCACCCAGAAAAATCGCTCCGGCAAACTCATACAATTCATGCGCGGCCGAAAGCCCTAAGGTGATCGCAATTACCAATAAAATTCTGGTCTTTGTACTTAAATTGAATTTACAAAGACGCAAGGCCCTGATAATGATCATGGAGGCGACCAGACCAAAAAACGCATGAGCCCAATAATCATATTCCATACCCAGCGGATACCATTCATAGGCGCCGAACACACCCCAGTTATGAACGATCAAAAAAATACAAAAAAACAAAAAATGAGCCCAATGCAGGAACAGTTTCTTCCTCAGCCAGAATACAATCAGCAACAAGGCCATCAGACAAATAAAATCATACTTATAGCGACTGTCTATCAGGACCGCATATGCCGCCAAAGCAACCAGAATAACAGCCGTTACCGCCAGAATGATCTTGTGCATCCGGTCATTGTTCATCGATCGTCTCCCTGTTGGCCGTCCCAACCTCGCAAGTTGAAACCTACGAGGTTAGTATATCATCGATCACTTGCGCGTAATTTGAAAAATTCAAAAAAATACCGGGCTCCTGCAACGCCCGGCATTTTCATAAAATCAATTTTTTCCTGATTAATAGACCGTTCCCGAAACATACTTGGTCAGCTGAGAAATAGAAAATTTTTGATCTTCGATCATTTTGTTGACCACATCACCGATACTGATCAACCCCATCAGCCGGTTGTTTTCCAGAACAGGCAAATGCCTGATCCTCTTCCCCGTCATCAATGCCATGCATTCGTCAATCGTGGTCGTGGGGCCGACACTAAAAACTTTCTTAGTCATGACTTCTGTCACAGGAAGCTTGCTGATATCAAACCCTCTCTGTGCCGAGGCCCTGGCAAAATCCCTCTCGGAGAATATTCCTTCGACTGTCCCCTCAGCCAGCACCAGCACGGCGCCAAGGTTTTTATCGGCCATGAGTTTTAACGCATCGGCAACCGTTGTTCCCGAAGCCACAGACCATACATCACTGCCCTTTTCTTTCAGAATTTCTCTTACAATGAACATTCCACCCTCCTTATATTAAAGATCCCATCTATAAGGAACAGCTCTCGTGGGCTGTTATTTTTTAAAAATGGAACGGGCTGCCTTTAAGCCAAAAGCTGCTTGGACAAAATCTATTTTAATCCTGCCGCCTTAGCCTGTCAAACTCAAAAACCCTGACCGGGAAGCCGAATATCTCCTATTTCGGCACAGCCCCGACCTTGGCAAGCGCCACATTAAAACCGACATAATAAACACTTCCCGTCTGCGTATCAAGAATATACGCCCCGCTGTTCGGAGAAGACATCAAATACCTCCCCGCCTCACCCTGAGCAAAGGACATATTGCTTTGATAATTCAGCATCAACGTGGTCAGGACCATCAAAACCGCCACCATCCAGAATAAATTTTTTTCCTTCATGTCTTCCTCCTTTTAAAATATTATCGAATGATTTTTGCAAGACCTAGCGCCAATAATCCCGCCATAGGCGGAAAAATCAGGACACTTAAAAAACGGATCAGCGTTAACCGCCATCCGATCAGAGCAACCTCCATCGGCAGACGGTTAAACGACCACAGGGACCACCCGGTCATAAACGCGACCATCGTCCCTGTGCCGGCCCCTGAACGCAAAAGCCCGGCAACGATCGGCAAGCTGACATACGGGCCACCCGGCGTACATGCCCCGGCAACTGTACCCAACAGGATCCCCCGGAAGCCTGACCCCTCCCCGATCCATTTGGAAACAATGTCCGGAGGTAAGAGCACCTGGACCATGCCCGCCATAAGAAAGGCGAATAACAAAAGCGGCAATGTTTGAGCTGTCATCAAATATCCCGCCTTAAATCCCTGGATATGCTGCCCTTTAGAATAAGCCATAAGGCTAAAAATAAGGGCAAGTCCGAACATGATCAGTGTTGGAATAACCATATGCTTTGCTCTCCCTGCTGAATTTTGGGACATCTGAAAATCCCCCTCCTCTTAATCCTTAGCGGCTCTCTTCCCTATTAGATACTGCCATGTTAGCCATTTTACTCTCCTGAGCCACCTTGAGCAATATCTATATGCTTTTCCAGCGACAGATTCTATTGGTATTTTTAATTTAAAATATGCTAAAATACACTAAAATTTTTAGACCTGAAAAGAAATGAGGAACTATGTTTGAAATCATTGAAATGATCGGAACATCAAAGGAAAGCTACTCGGCTGCCGTAGCCAATGCCGTGGAACAGGCATCGACGCAAGGCATGGATGTCCATTTTGTAGAAGTGATCCAGCAACGCGGGTCTGTCCGTGACGGCAAAATCTCTGAATATCAGGCCGTAGTCAAAGTGGCGGTCAAACGAAAATAAAATCTCTGCAGGCCGGATATTTCCCAAACGATTATATGGATAAAATTTTCAGCATCGCGCTGCGCAACCATTCCAGGGTCTCGTAAGTGATCCACCCGGTACTAATGTTAATAGATCCCTTCCGATCAGTTGCTATCACCAGTTTATCCCGGGATCTGCCCTCATTATCAGCAGACGATTTAAATTGGACACCTTCGATCTCCCGTGTTTCTAAAACAACAGCCCTCTGTTTCCCCCAGGGATAAACAAAAAACCGTTCCAGTCGCTGAGAATTTATTCGAAGTTCTGTCTTGACCCCATAAAGCCAAAAAACCAAACACAAAACTCCCAATAACGCCAAAATCGCCAAGACGTAAGAACCAACCATCATAAAAAATCCCATGATCCCCAAGACGATCATGCCAAGAACTTTCATGACTGACCAGGGGGCATTGCAGTGAGCAATGGTCAACACATAAAACCCTTGATTATACTCGACCTTAACTCCTTCAGGAGGTGCATCCAACACCACATCCTCCCACTTCACCTTATTTTCCTGCATCAGCTCACGCACGGATTTATCAAGATCCTCTACCTCGCGTTTCCGAATTTTTCCATTCACAAATTCCAACGCCGGAATTTTTAAAACTTTTGCACTGTTTTCCCATATCTGACGAATATTCGCATCCGATTTAGACTGATATAAAAGAACCGTTTTCTCATCGCTCGAATGTCTAAGCTCAACAATATAAAGCGTATAAGAAGACCCTCTCCTTCCGGAGCTCGAGTGGTGTTCCGAACGCATAGCCACTCCCTGATAATTGAATAACGGCTCAGTCCAATGTTGATTCTTACCCAGTTTCTGTACTGCGCAAGATACAGAATCCGTCGTGATTGCATACCTCGTCTTGCTGAATGTGAGCACAATTCCCAAAACAAACACCCCTATGCCAATGAAGGTAAAAAAAAGCAACAACAGCATTCCCGGCTCAAACTTTCCCTGAATCATGCTGGTCACCAAAACCGATGTCGGCATCCCTCCCCAAAACAGCGCAAAAATCATGATAAACGGCCCCAACCACCCTGCGCTATTTCTGGAATTGAATTCAACAGGAAAACAACTCAGATCAACGGAGTTATAAAACTGCGCCTGACTCTGCGTGTTCATGCGTTCTCCTCTGCATTTATGACAGAAAAAATAATGTCTGCTGCGGTATCACGGTTGGCCAGATCGATCACGCGCGTGGAACATTGGATCTGATACCAATGAACCCAATGCAGATATTTCGGCCTGGGTTTAAGAGTTGCGGTTCCAGCGTCATAACAGCGAGGAATTCCCCATTCTCCGTTGTGTTCTTTGCCCTGGTGATTGTGCCCAAACAAAAGCGCGTCAATTGAAATTCCTTCTTCAATTGCAAATGTAAGAACCCTTTTCAATTCACGTGAATCTTTCAGCTCATGAAAAGGACGCCACTTGAACGGATGATGATGCAGGCACACAGCTCTCTTCTCGCAACTGCGCACCTCTGGGCTCTGCAGCATAGCCTCAAGCCTATGCAATTGTTTCTTTCCTAAATCTCCCTCGGCCCAAAACCGGTCATACCAATGCAGCTCTTCTTCCATAGAATTCAGTCCCAAAAACGCTATTCCGTCAATGATATCCAGCTTCGGGAACTCCACCTGACGCCCATAAAAAATCCTCTGGAAAACCGGCCCGAACTTCTTATCCGAGATATCTCCGTTGCCATAATCATGGTTACCGGGAATCACCAAAATATGTTCGAATCCTGCCTGATTCAAAACATCCAGCGTCTCTTTGACCTTGCGAAAACTTTCGATCTTGTTCGCATTATTCGCCAGATCCCCCGTAATCACAATAATAAAATCGGATGCCCGCTCTTTATACTTGTCGATAATAGCCTGGGCGATCCGCCGAAATCTCTGATCAAAATCCTTGTACCCGACATGCAGGTCGCTCATATGCAGAATTTTTTTCATTCTCAAAAATACCCTTCAAGACTTTTTCCCGAAAGCACAACCCATTGGTTGACTCACCCAGCGCACCGATAGCTCTTATTGTAACCAAAAACCCAAGCTTTAAAAGAAAAATGTGCTCTCTCAGCTGTTGAATCAATAAAATTTTAAAAGTCTACTGCTGTTTTTAAAAACATATTATAATAATTCATCTTTTAAGAGAACTCCCTTTGCCGATTACAAAAGAAAGCTGGAATGACCGCTATACTCCTTTTTTTATTTTTTCTCTTTTGTGGAATTCTCATCGCGCACCATCTGTTTCATGAATATCATCCGGCGATCCGTATCTGGGCAGGCCTGACCCTGGGAGTTTTAAGTTTGATGTGGGCCCCAATTCCTTTTGCCTTTTTCTGGGGATTTTCGGTTCTTGCCCATGGCCTGGCTGTTGTTTTAATGGGTCCTTTAACCCTCCTGATAACCCGGCTTATACCGCTTTCCAAAAATCAGAATAACGGTCCAAAACCGACTTTCCCGTCGGCCTTCCACATAACCATCGTGCTGTTCTCCGCCATTTGCAGCACTCTCTTGTTTCAGCAGATCTTTCTTCCTAAGGATGGAGCGCTGTTTGTCGGGCCGTCTACCTATGGCGACCTTCCTGTCCATTCAGCGATCATAACCACCATCGCCGAACACCAAACCTTTCCTCCCGAGAACCCGGTTTACAGCGGGCATAAATTAACCTATCCCTTTCTGGCGGATTCTCTCTGCTCGACCTTCTTACTCTTTGGTCTAAATTTAAGATGGGCGATCCTTGTCCCCAGCTTTCTTTTCATTGTCCTTGTCCTGACCGGCTTCCTGATCTTTGCCTATGAAATTCTAAAGCGGACTGCAGCTGCAATTTTAGCCGCTCTGCTTTTTTTCTTCAGCGGCGGCCTAGGTTTTATTTACTTCATTGAAAAATTAAAAATTTCACCGGACAATTTTACCCGCCTCTTTCACGGCTATAGCGTGACCCCAACCAACATCGGCGATCAAAATATCTATATGTGGAATGTCATCTGCCACATTCTGATCCCCCAGAGAACATCCCTGACCGGCTGGAGCATTCTTTTCTTTGTTCTCTGGGTGCTGTATCGCGGGCTATCAACACAGCATAAAAAATACTTTCTTATTTCTGGCATCATAACCGGCCTCATGCCGATCATCCATACCCCTTCTTACTTCATCCTAATAGTTATCGGAATCTTCTGGTTTCTGGCTTTTCTATTCACCTCCCAAAACAAAAAGGGCTATTTAGAAAACTGGCTATACTGGCTACTGCCATTACTCCTTCTATCAATCCCACAAAATTACTACTGGTTCGCCTCTGAAGCTTCCGCTCCAAGCTTTTTCCGCTTCAAATGGAACGCTTTTAACATCCACGACAACTGGTTTTGGTTTTGGATCAAGAACGGAGGCGTTGTTTTTGTCCTCAGCATCCCCGCATTAATCGGGATCAGCCGGAAAAACTTCCAGTTCTATGTTCCCGCCATTATTCTATTCCTCGTTGCAGAAGCAATCCTCTTTGCTCCATGGACAGCTGACAATAATAAAATCTTTTTTATATGGTACGCCTTCAGCGTTATCCTTGTCTCAGGGTATATTTTTGAACTTTTTGATCTGCTTAATATCCGTCGAGAACGCTGGGTTCTGATCGCAATGATCACATTTCTCGGCACATTTTCAGGAATCCTCTCTGTGTGCCATGATTTCACCGTGTCCAATCAAATCAACTCCAATACAGACCTTGCTGTCGCCGACTATGTCAGATACAAAACTCCAAAAGATGCCATCTTTTTAACCGCTGCGATCCATAACAATCCCGTTAGCACCCTGGCCGGAAGAAGAAGGCTCATGGGCCTTCCAGCCATACTGAATTCACATGGAATTAATTTTAAAAAAAGAGAAAAAGATATTATCGCCATGTACCGTAATCCCAAAAAATTCCCACTCCTGGCCGATCGCTATCATGTGGATTACATCTATTTCAGCGATACAGAACGCGGAATGTACAAAACAGATAATGCTTATTTCGAACAGGCCTATCCAAAAACATTCAGCTACAGAGACGTCAACATTTATGCCATATCTAACCGTGCAAAAAACTATCAACCGAAAGGTTTTTGAAAATGAACATATCAGTGATTGTCCCTCTCTACAATGAAGAAGGGAATGTAGAAACCATCCTCAAAGAAATCATTGAGGTTTTGCGTCCCCGCGCAAAAAGTTTTGAAATTATTGCTATCAATGACGGCAGCAAAGATAGAACGTCGGAACTTCTCCAAAACTTAAGAAACGGCATTCCTGAACTTCGGGTTCTAACACACGCTGCTAACAAAGGACAAGGCTCCGCTCTCTGGACAGGCTTCTTATCCGCTCAAGGGGATGTGATCATCACAACCGACGGCGACTGCCAAAATGACTTTCATGACGTCCCCCCCATGCTCGACTTATTGTCCAACCATGATGCCGTGTTCGGACAGCGCTATAAACGGAACGACCCTCTACAGAAAAAACTAGCATCTTCCTTTGCGTTTTTCTGCCGGCGCGTCATTTTGGATGACCATGTGAGAGATACCGCCTGCGCATTAAGAGCTATGAAACGTTCCTGTCTACAATACATTCTGCCCTGGTCCGGATTTTTTCGCTTCATTCCATTTCTCTTAAAAGAAGCCGGCGTTCCATTTGCGGTTTATGCAGCTCACCACAGGCCGCGCCGCTTTGGAAAATCAAAATTCTTACTCCTCCGCCTCTATTTTATTCCTGTTATTATGGATTTGATCTTCATGTGGTGGTTTAAGAAAAAAAACCTTTTTAAATCAGGGCTCTTGGCAAAAGTCTAGGAATCATATGCTCAATGAAACATCAAAAGTAGAACGCTGTCTTAACTTTTTATTCACGAGTTTCATCTTTTTTATTTACGCCTTCAGACTCAATTTTCCGACAGAACCTTATTACGATGAAGTTTATTATGTCAACCTTGTCCGCGAAATCATTGCCCATCAGCATTACTCGACAGCCCTAACGATTCATCCTCCCTTAGCTCATGTCATTGACACCTTGAACGTTCTTTTCTGGGGAGATTCCTCCGTGATTTGGCGATTCTCAAGTCTCTGCTCTGGACTCTTTATCTTATATCTTATCTTTCAAATCTGCCTTTCTCTAACACAAGACCGTCTGGCGGCAAAATTGGCAGTTCTCTTTTATGCGTTAGACTGCATTTCATTGACACAAGCACGGATTGAAATGCCGAATAACATCATGCAGGTCTGCATTCTTTCCTCGCTCCTGCTGTTTTTACGCTTTATGAGTGAACGCAAAATACCAAGACAACGGGCCTTTCTTGGCGCGGGTCTCTGTTTAGGATTGGCCTTATCTACGAAACTCACCTCTTTTGGGCTGCTCCTACTTTATATAATTCTTCTTTTGCTCTACTTTTTACAAAACCCTGGAGAACGAAAAGGACTTTTGAAGGAAACGGGGCTATTTTTTATCCTTTTGCCATTGGCAGTCTTTGTTGCCATGCATTTGTTCATTCCGTTCCTGAAACAGCACACATGGGCAGACCTTTGGAATATTCAAGTCACTCAATTCAACTACCACACAAAGATTGCGCCAACCCAGACACATGGTTACAGCTCTCAATGGTGGGGATGGCCGTTGATGATACGCCCTATTTGGTATTATTTTGATCAAACAAACGGAATTGTACACGGCATCTTATGCATCGGGAATCCAGCCATTTTCTGGATCATTCCTCTGATCGCGGGCTATCTTATCTGGGATGCAACATTCAAACACTCCCGAATTTCCATCTTCCTTCTCACTGCGTTTCTAAGCCAATGGCTTATTTTTTCACCTGGTGTTAATCAGCATGTAATAATGTACCAGTTATCAGCGTGAAAAGTGTACCACTAAAAACCGCGTGAAAAATGTACCAGTCATCTGGTAAGCTTTATCCTTCAAAGGGGGTAAAGCGAAATGATCAAAAAGGACCAGGTCA
>JBBRHV010000035.1:0-20297 GCA_038222225.1 Candidatus Omnitrophota bacterium | reverse complement strand
TACGCCTTGAGCAGAGGCATCTCTTAAAAAGACATCTCTCCCATAATCTTCGCGTGAATATCTAAATTTTACAGGAAATCTCGCTTGAAATCGATCAAAAAGCCGCTTGTTCTTTTCTGTTATGGAATCTTGATCAATCATGACAATCTCCCAGAAATGTGCTCAACCGACTTCTGGACCCGGAAGAAAGAATCCTTATAAATTTAATGCCCAAACGGTAGGTTCCTGTTTTATAATTTTGATGCACCCAGCGAACCTCACCCATAATAAGAGCCGCCTCACCCTCTGGCGTCAAATCCAGTTCAACAGCAATCTGCTGATGAATAGGTATTTTCTTCTTTGAAACCAGACCTATACCGCCTCTTCCGATATCGAACGTACACAAATCGCTTAAAGCGCTTTTTGCGTTCGCTTCAACAGGAACAAAACATTGTTGTCGAATTGTTTTCCGATGTTCCATCTCAGATTCCCTTAACAATACATTTAATTCATCTCTCGTTAATTTCATTTTATCTCTTGCACTCCGAATTGCAACTGATTTATCATCTATTTAATTATAAAATCTCTTTGCAATATAAGCATTTGCATAAATATTATTGAAATCCAACTCCCTCAATGATATAGTACTTTCACTTATTCAAAGGAGGCTGCCATGCCAGAAAATCCCAATCAAGATCAACTTAAAGATGTTTATAAAAAACGCGGCTACCAACAGCAAACCTTCAAACAATATATAGACCTGAAGAAGCAGGCGCAGACACATAAAGCCAAGCCGCTTCCTCTTCCGGTTAAAATTATACTCTACACCCCGCTCATTTTACTCGCCTGTGCCGGAGTTATTTTTATCCCATACACGCTTTTCCAGATCTTCACGGCTCCAGAAGAACCTAAAAAGGACGAGAAAAAAGAAACATGGAATTATGATCCGGTATTTGAACATAAGTATAACATATTCCGAATCGAAAAAGTCTAGCTTATGGCCACATTTGATATAATTTTTTTAAGCATACTGGGTATTTTTTTTCTTCTTGGCTGGCATTTGGGCCTTCTGCGCAACTTGATCGAACCGTTTTCATTTGGTCTCTGCCTTATTTTTGCCATCATCAACTATGACCTCAATTCAAATCTTCTGCATTCCATTACCATCGCGGTCATCGGAACAATTATCCTGTCCTTCACGATCCACCTCATCATTGTCCTCGGTCGGAAAACCGTTTCTAAAAAATACCGTTCGTATGTCTTTTGGGGGAGCCGGCTTGCAGGAGGAGTTCTAAGCGTGATTTGGCGGGGAGCCCTGGCTGCCGGACTCGTCCTTCTGATCATGACCCTTCCGAACAACGCCTTTCAGATCAAAAGCACACAGGCAAGCATCCAAAACTCAGAAACATATGCCCATATCCAGACCTATGTGCTCCCGCGATTTCCGATCTTAGAAAATACGATCCTCACTCTTTCGGTGTTCAGCCATCCGGAGCAATTTACCAAAGTCGATGATTCTCTGGAATACGCGGACTTTTTCAACAACGAACATGTGCAGGATATTCTTTCCGATCCGGACATCGCTGATGATATCCGCAGCAACAACATCAGAAACCTCATTGCCAATGAGAAAATACAAACCCTGCTCAAAGATCAGAAATCTTTAAAAATGATCGAGCAGCTCAGTAAAGAAATTTATCGTCGGCAGGAAAAAAAAGAAGCCACAGAGAATACCGAAAATAAAGACAACGAAAAATAGCCCGTCTTTCATTTTCCGATACAAAATTCAGAAAAAATATGTTCCAGAAGGTCACTGTCTGCGCTCCGTCCCGTAATGCGGTCCAACTCATCGACAGCCGAACGGATGCGCTCAGAAATAAATTCCGCAGATACGCCCCTGCCGCATTCCTCAATCGCGTGATGGATCTCGGCCAGCCCTTTGCGCAAGGCCTGAATGTGACGAATATTGGTCAATAACAATCCTTTGGACTGAAACGCCTGCCCATGCAATACCCGTTCTAAAATCATCTGCTCAAGATCGGCAAGACCTTGCTGCTTGACAAGTGACATTTTGACTGCCGGCCCGTCATCTCTCAAGAATGCCCGCACATCATCCAGCACAAAATGTGGATTTAAATCCATTTTATTAATGACCAGAATTTTTTCCGCCCCCAGCAGCCGCTCAGCTAATTTGCGGTCCTGTTCATCCATGGGCAAAGACGCGTCAATCATCAGCAGCACTAAATCCGCCTGCTGAATATGCACATGACTCCGCCGGACCGCCTCCTCTTCGATCATGTCTCTGGGTTCAAGGATACCGGCGGTGTCAACAAGCTGAAAAGGCACGCCCTTGATCTGCGCCGACTCCTCGATCGTATCCCGTGTCGTCCCCTCGATCGGAGAAACAATCGCCCGGTCCTGACGGAGCAAAACATTTAAAAGCGAAGATTTCCCGACATTGGGTCTGCCGCAAATCACCAGCTTGAGCCCCTCCCTGAGAATACGTCCCTGATCAGCGTCAGCCAACAGCCGTTCAATAAGACCGCCGACCTCTTTCAAAGTCAGCAAAACAGTTTGATTGATATCCTGATCCCCGGCATCATCCGGAAAATTAACCGCCGCTTCAAGATCCCCGTAACTGATCATCAGCCTTTGCCGGACATCCTCCAGGAAGACGCTCAATTCTCCTCGAAGCTGATGCTCAAAAACACGCAAACCCGCCTGGGTTTTAGCCCGCACAATATCCAAAACCGCCTCGGCCTGGGTTAAGTCGATACGGCCATTTAAAAACGCCCTTTTTGTAAACTCCCCCGGCTCGGCGAGTCTTGCCCCGCGCTCCAGCACTAATGCCAATACGGCCTGAACCGCTGTCATCCCGCCATGACAGCTGATTTCCACCACATCTTCACAGGTATAACTTTTAGGCGCCCGCATCACCGTCAGCAGCGCCTCATCAATCACGTCCCTTGCGTCTCCCCGAATTCGAACAACATGTCCGTAGTGCACCGTGTATGTCTTAAACTCCGACGGCTTCCCGCGTTTCGCCTCAAAAACCTGATCTGAGATCAGCAGCGCCTCGGATCCGCTCAAACGCACAATCCCGACGCCGCCAGCACCGATCGGCGTTGCAATGGCCGCAATGGTGTCCTCTAAACTGTTGAATTTTAAAATTTCTGACATATGATCGCCCTCGCCTCTGCCGCAAGATATATCGAACCGACAACCAAAATCGCGCCGACGCTACTCCGGGCCTCCTCCACCGCTTGTCCTAAGGCCTCATTCAGATCCGCAAAAACGCTGACATCGGCTTTTGAAAAAAAACTCTGCTTATCCTGCGCCCAGGGATGCGCCCTCGGGTGACGCGCCTGCACCAGAAAAACCCGCCGCTGGTCCCGGTCCAGTTGCGCGCACATCCCCTGAATATCTTTATCCTGAGACGCGCCGAACACCACAATACATTTTTGATTCGGAAACAGATCGAAAAACGTCCGCAGGACCTTTTTGAGAGAATCCACCGTGTGTGCGGAATCAACAATGACATAAGGCTCTTTCGCAACACGCTCAAAACGGCAAGGCCAGAAGGCTTTCTGGAACCCTTCAAAAAGATGTTGTTCTTCAATCAGAAATCCAAAATGTTTTAAGGACACAGACAAACCATAGGCCACTGCCGCATTTTCAGCCTGGATCTCTCCCAGCAAAGACAACTGGAACCTCTTCTTTTCTCCCTCATAGCAGATCGAAAAATTGATCCCCTCGATCGTTTGCTGAATATCCTCAACTTCGATCTCCTCTCCCACAGACAAAACCCGACTATTGTTCGCCCAGCAGACCTCCTCCAAAACCGAATACGCCTCGGCAGGCTGCCGGCTTAAGACCACATATCCGCAGCTGTGTTTGATAATCCCGGCTTTCTCCCGGGCGATCGCTGACAGCGTGCGTCCAAGAATCTCCTGATGGTCCCACCCGATCGGCGTGATCGCACAGATCAAAGAATCAACCACATTGGTCGCGTCAAACCTCCCGCCCAAGCCGCATTCTAAAATCACAATATCAACTGAACTTTGAATAAAATGCTCAAAAGCTGCCGCTGTCAGCACTTCAAAATAGGTCAAATCAATATTCGGGTTCTGTTCCAGAATGCTTTGAATGCTGCCTAAACAATCTGCCAGCTGACTTTCCGAGATAACATCCGAGAAGAGACGCTCTTCTCCCCTTGAATTTCCTCCAGGTTCCAGAATGCGGATACGCTCAGAAACATCATACAGATGCGGAGAGGTAAACAATCCCACCCGGTAACCCGCTTGGCGCAGCGCTTCCGCAATAAAAACGCTGGTTGATCCTTTGCCTTTGGTCCCGGCGATATGCACACATCTTAGATGCTGATGAGGATTGCCCAAAAAACGGAGTAATAAACGTAAACCATCAAGCCTGAAGTCATCCGCCTTCGCGCGATGCAAAGAGACCTCATGATTAATAAACCGCTGAAGGTATGGTTGTATCTCTTGCGGATTCATAAGCGTAAAATTTCTTTGCCTGTCATCTGCGGATCAATGTTTAAAATGGCGCACACCGGTCATGATCATCGCGATTTTTTTTGCATCCGCCTCACAGATGACGGCCTCATCGGAAACAGACCCCCCGGTTTGAATGATGATCTTGATCCCGGCGGCGGCGGCAACCTGAACATTATCAATGTGAGGAAGAAACGCGTCCGAAACCATAACCGCGCCTTTGGCTTCTTTTCCGGCCTTTTCAATGGCCAGCCGGGCACTGCCCACACGGCTCGTCTGTCCACAGCCGATCCCCACCACACGCTTTCCCTTCACTAGGATCACCGCGTTGGAGCGGATATGCTTGACGACCCGCCAGCCGAACAGAGCGCTTTCAATTTGTTCAGCGGTCGGTTTCTTTTTTGTCGGGAATGCCAGCTCCTTTTCGCTGATATTTTTACGGTCATATTCCTGCAATAAAAATCCGCCGTCCACCTGCTTAAATTGATACGGACCCTTATCCAGATCCCGAAAATTCAGCTGAATCACTCTCAAATTCTTTTTCTGAGATAAAATTTTCAGCGCGGCCCGATCATACCCCGGGGCGATGACGCCTTCCATAAACCCGCTTTCACTGATCGCAGCAGCCGTCTCTTCATCCACTTTTTTATTGAGACCCACAATTCCTCCAAAGGCCGACAACGGATCGGCCTTATGCGCAAAACGATAAGCCTGAGCCAACGTCGCACTCTCAGCGACGCCGGTTGGATTATTGTGCTTAATAATCACCGCGACCGGATCTTTAAATCCTTTGACCACCCCCAAAGCCGCGTTCAGATCCAACAAATTATTAAAAGACAGCTCTTTGCCGTTGAGCTGTTTCATCTGGCTTAATCCATACCGCTTTTGTTCTTCATAACAGTAAAAAGCAGCCTTCTGATGCGGATTTTCCCCATAACGCAGCTCGCTCTCTTTGACCAACTTCAGGCTGACTTCTTTAGGAAGGTCCTGAAAACTTTCCTCCAGGCGGCGGGACCTCAAAAAATTAAAAATCATTTCATCATACCGGGCCGTATGGCCGAACGTTTCAACAGCCAAAATGGAAAGGATCGAATCCGGCAGCATGCCGCTATTAGCCTTGAGCTCTTCAATAATCGAAACATAGCGCTGCGGATTGCTGATCACGGCCACATTCTTGAAATTTTTAGCCGCCGCCCGCAACATCGTAGGCCCGCCGATATCAATATTTTCAATCGCCTCTTCAAGATCGACTTTCTTTTTAGAAATCACCTTTTCGAACGGATACAGATTAACCACCACCATATCTATCAGCCCAATTCCCAACTCTTTCAGCTGGGCCATATGATCTGCCGATTCACGGAGCGCCAAAAGGCCGCTATGAATTTTAGGATGAAGCGTCTTGATTCGCCCGTTTAAAATCTCGGGAAATCCCGTATAATCAGCAACTTCAATAACGGGAATTCCTGCCTGCGTCAAACTCTTGGCAGTTCCGCCAGTTGAAATAATTTCAACGCCCAATCCTGAAAGTTCACGGGCAAAATCCACAATTCCCGCCTTATCTGACACACTGATCAAAGCACGTTTAACTTTAATCATCATCCAACCTTTCGTTCGAACGAATTTCCGCGGACTTGGCCGCGGCATTTTTATAATTATGTGGCTCAACCCCTCTTCGAAACACGCGAACATTGAACCGTAAAATAATAAATCCCCTCTTCCTTTTTGCGCGGAACAGGGGATTTAAATATACAAAACCCTCTCATGAAGAGCTTATGAAACTACCCTTAACTACTACTGTGTTTTTTTCGTTTCTTTTCCGACGGTTTAGTATAATAACGGCGTTCTTTCAGCTCCACCAAAAAGCCTTCCTTCTGACACAATTTCTTAAACTGCCGCATGGCTTTTTCAAAACCGCCCTTATCGTTGACTTTAACTTCGATCATGAATATTATTCACCCGCCCTTCTGTGTTTAAAATGTAAATTAAGAAATTACAGTGCCTTATTATATTACACTTTTTTGAATTGTAAAGCCAAAATCGTGTTCGACCCTTCTCTTCCCCTCACTTGGGGAGGTCATATTAACACGGCGCATTTTAAACGTCAACCGGCATTTTTCAGCCAATTTTTATCTATAAACTCAACCAGCCCCATACCGCAAAGTCAAAAAAACCATCGCCAATGTCAAGGCAATCACCACCACCACAGTTAAAACCGCAATAACATTGAACGCCCGATTATTAACAAATTCCCCCATCAAATCCTTATCATTGATCAAAATCAGCATATAAATCAATATAAAGGGCAACAAGATGCCGTTTCCGACCTGCGAAAAATACATGATCCCCAATAACGGGAAATTCGGGATTAAAACAGCCACCGCCCCAATGGCGATCATCGCTGTATAGAGCCCAAAAAATCCCGGAGCCTCTTCAAACCGTTTGTCCACACCAGCCTCCCAACCCATCCCTTCACAGATCGAATAAGCAGTGGACAACGGGAGAACGGACGCGGCAAAAATCGATGCCACAAACAATCCAAAGGCAAAAAGCCATGAGGCATAATTGCCGGCCAAAGGCTGCAGGGCCAAGGCGGCGTCCTTGGCATCTTCAATCTGAATCCCGGCCTTGTACATGGTTGCCGCACAGGCCACCACAATAAAAAACGCGACCAACGGCGCCAAAATGCATCCGCCCACCACATCCAGACGGACAAGTTTATAATCTTCCGGCGTGATCCCCTTTTCCACGATCGAAGACTGCAGATAAAACTGCATCCAAGGCGCAATCGTCGTACCGATGATCCCCACCAGCATAATGGAATATTTCAAATCAAATGTAAATTCGGGCATGAACGTGGCATGCAGCACTTCATTCCAATCAGGCTTGGCAATGAACCCTGAAATAATGTAGGCAATATAAAAAAAGCAGGCGAACAAAAAGATCTTCTCAACGGATTTATATGTGCCGCGCACTACCAGCATCCAGACAAACAGCGCCGCCAACGGGACTGAAATGAATTTACTGATATGAAAGATCTCCAAACTGGCCGCCACGCCGGCAAACTCTGCCATCACGTTGGTAATATTCACAAAAAATAAAGCGAGCATCAGATAAAAAGTGACCTTGATCCCGAAATTCTCACGGATCAGGTCCGCAAGGCCTTTTCCGGTGGCGATCGCCATGCGAGCGCACATCTCCTGAACAATGATCAACGCCAGCGTGATCGGGATCAGCGACCACAAAAGCGTATAACCGAAATGCGCGCCGGCCAACGAATAGGTCGCAATGCCTCCGGCATCATTATCGACATTGGCCGTAATGATTCCCGGCCCCATCACAGCCAAAAATATCCAGATGTTCTTGAACCAGGGATGTTCTTTAAAAAATGTAGCGATCTTTTTCATGATAATTTCAAGACACAGGACCCCGGGGTTTTCCTTGTGTCGTGCGTCCCTATACTAATTTTTCCTTATATTTGCTCCACGCCAATGCGATCAGCTCTTCCATAACGTCATCGGTCGTTATGACACCTTGTAAAACTTCATGGTTGTCCACCACCGGAATCGATGAAAATTTGTACTTTTCCAATAAAAGCGCGATCTCCTCCATTCCGTCATCTGTCCTCACAAAAATATTTTTAGGGAGGCAGACCTCCAAAATAGGTCTCTCTGCGTTCTCATTGATAAGGCGCCTCAAAGAGGTCGAGCCCAACAACCGGTGATTGTCATCAACCACATAGATATGATAGACATTGCCCGGAAAATTGACATTGTCCTTGATAATCTTCAGCGCATCGGCAACCGTGCCTTCTCGCATCAAATAAAGATATTCTGTGGTCATCAAGCCGCCGGCAGAATCTTTAGCGAACCCGAGAAGCATTCGCAATTCCTTAGCGGTCTCATTCTCCATACGACGGGTCAACTGAAGCATCTTTTCCTTTGAAAGCGTTGAGAGAACATCAGTAGCCTCATCCGCCGGAATATTTTCCAGAAGATCAGCCGCTTCCATATCAGAAAGCTGTTCGATCAAGTCCTGCTTTTCCTGAGTTGCCAGATCAGTGAACACTTTGCGCTGGACCGGCGTCTCCAAAGATTTAAACAAGGACAGCTTCTCATAAATATCAAGGTCTTCCATGATTTCAGCCAGATCGGCGGCAGGGATCTGCGAAAGTTTCTTGCGGGCCACATCCAGCCTCAGAACATTCTTATACCGGCCGGAGGTCAGCACCTGCGTATTCTTCCAGGAAATAAAATCTTCGCGCGTTAAGTACTTTGATTGCGGAGAACAAAGCTTGACCATCGCGTCAACCAGAGGCGTCCATTCCAAACGGCGGACAATCCCGCGCAAACCCACATCCACATGAGCCAAATACAAACGGTTATCGACCCTCAGCAGATGCACATCGTTAACCCGCACGACCTTTTGATGATCCGTATCCACGACTTGCTGGTCAAGGACATCGGCGCAAAGCGTAAAATCATTCTTCCACCATTTGTTCTGAAACTCGATCTCCCCGACCGGAATGTCCAGGCTGATCTCTTCGTCAAGCTGAGAGACATGCTCAAACGGCACATGCGCGTAAGTGTGTTTCAAGCGCCCCTGTTCAATGACAATTCCGGAGGCGCGAGGATAGACTTCGGCGTTCATCCGCATGGAAACATCGCAAAGCTTCCCTACGATCTTACCGTCGCGGTCTACGATCTTGCTGCCCAAAATTTCTGAAAGATATAAGAATAATTTCATAGTAAAAACCAGGAAATACATTGAAACATATTGAGACACCTTGGAATATGTCGGAATACACAACAGCAAAACACTCAAAACCGATTGAAACAAAACCTTAAAACTTAATACTTTTTATTCTATCATTCTTCTTTCTGCAATGTGTTTCTACCGTATTTCCATTGTGTTTCAATCGCGTTTCCTTTTCCTATCTTGACTTTAAAACTCCCCGCCGCTGGCACATATCAAAAACCGCACATCGCGAACACAACGGTGAGATCGGCCGGCAGACATTTTGGCCCCATATCACAAGCAGCGTATTATAGTCGATCCAATACTGTTCCGGAAGTTTCTTCCTTAAGGCCCACTCCGTCTTTTCAGGAGAGGCGGTCTTGACATACCCAAACCGGTTGGAAATCCTGTGCACATGCGTATCCACGCAGACCCCGAGTTTTCCAAACCCTTCCGTGACCACCAAATTCGCTGTTTTACGGCCCACGCCATGCATGGTCAAAAGCTCATCGATCGAATCCGGGACCCGACTTTCATAACGCTCAATCAAATCCCGACAGATCCGATGGATCGTTCTGGCTTTTGTCCGATAAAATCCGACCGGATAAATCGCCTGTTCGATTTGAAGAATTTTTAATTTTAACATACTTTCCGGTGAATCTGCCAAAGAAAATAGCCGTTCACTGGCCGGCAGCGTTGTCTCATCCTTGGTTCGCAGACTTAAAATGCAGGCGATCAAAACAAAAAAAGGATCCTTCCAGCGTTTTCCAACCAGGGTCACAGACGGATCCGGCCACTGCTTGATGCCCTCACGCAAACGCTCCACCACAGCATCGATGTTAGAATTGTTAACGGCCATGCGTCTCTTCTCTAAATAAGATCAACCGGCTATGCCTTTAGATTCGTTCCAATATGACAAACCACCACACGGCCGGAATTTTTCGGACCTTCCCTTTTGCAAAGGCCGGTCTTGATCGCTTGAAATGTCACCGTCAGATCTGCCCGGACACAAGCCCCCCAAACACGGCCGGTTGTCGCGTCTAACCCGGAAGGAACATCCAAGGCGACAATTTTCTTAGCATAGGCATTCAGCGCTTCGATCATCGAATAAAACGGCTCACCAACTTCACGGTTCAACCCGATCCCGAACAAGGCATCTACTGTCACATTCGCCTTTTGCACGTCCCTTTTGAATTCCGCGTTCACGGCCCGTATCGAACGAACGGCCACCTTCAACTGCTTTAAAATCTGAAACTGTTTGAGGGCGTCCCCTTTAAGCGCCGCCGGATCTCCCGCCAGAAAACATTTCACAGCGATCCCGGCGATCTTCAGGTGTCTGGCAACCACAAATCCGTCCCCGCCGTTATTCCCGGGACCGCAAACAATGCAGACCCTCGGCTTTAAAACACGGCCCAGCAGATCCACGACCTTTTCAGCAGCGCCGCGCCCGGCGTTTTCCATGAGAACGATCGACGGGATCCCCTGTTGTTCAACAGCCGCCCGGTCAATCGCCTGCATACGCGCCGCCGAAACAGCCTTCAGATTCTTTTTCCTTATCACGCCCGTCCCCGTTGATTATAAAAAGTCATAACCCATTTCCAGCAGCAGCGACTCGCTGTCCCGCCAACCTTTGCGGACTTTGATGTGCAGATCCAGAAAGACCTGCTGGCCAAGCAGCGCCTCTAAGTCCTCACGCGCCATCGTCCCAACCCTTTTTAAAACATCGCCTTTGCGGCCGACGACGATTTTTTTCTGCGAATCGTGCTCTACATACACCACCGCTTCAATACGGAAGGTCTTCCCCCTCACCGCTCGAAAACTTTCGACCACCACCGCAATAGAATGCGGCAGCTCTTCTTTGAGAATATAATAAAACTTTTCCCGAATGATATCTGAGATCGCCATTTTTTTGGGCATATCCGTTAGCGCATCTTCCGGATAAAGCATCGGGCCCTGAGGAAGATATTCAAAAATCGCTTCAAACAGTTTCTCGACATGAATCCCGGTTTTTGCTGATAGCGGCAAAATTGTAAAGTTTTCAAACTCCGTAGCCGGCTTATTCTGAATCCGCTCCCACAGCTGAATGTAATCGGACAAATATTTTGCGTTCATGTCCACTTTATTCAATCCTAAAACGATCGGCACTCCCAGATTTTTTAAGCGTTGAACCAGCTTCTCTTCATCTTCTCCCACCCGATCCATAGTGTCCACCAAATGAATAATGCAATCCACCCCCTGCGTGCTGAAATCGACGGACTTGCTCATATAATCATCCAGCCTGTCCCGGGCGGCATGAATCCCCGGAGTATCAATAAACACGATCTGCCCGCGCTCATCCGTGTAAATACCGCGGATCTGATTGCGCGTGGTCTGAGGCACGGTGGAAACAATCGCAACCTTGGCCCCGACCAAATAATTCAACAGCGTTGATTTTCCGACATTCGGCCGGCCGACAATCGAAACCATTCCGCATTTCAACTGTTCCTGAATTTTTTCTTTTTTTCTTACCACCTTACGCACTCTCTTTCCATTTACGATACTTTAAAACAGTAATGGCCACACAACTAAACAGGACCACATTCATCATGTTAAATGTACGCCAAACAATATCCGTTGAACGAAAACCGGAAGGAGCCATCAGCAGAATGCAGATCCAGACTCCCAGAGCCCAGCTCAAACTGATATCGTTGGAAGACTTCCTTTTAATAATACGCGCGATCAGCGGAATATTAAACAACGGCAGGATCACGGCGGTAACTAGCGCAACTTTTTCAAACATCAATATTGTCCTTTATTCGGGTTGAATAAAACTCACAAACACTTTTAAACGCTGTTCCACATCCGACATCACCAGCGGAGCGGTCTTGGCCGGACCGAACCCTTCGACATTAAAAGAGGCACAAACCGTGGCATACAAACAGGCCCGTTTGAAATTCGCCCGTGTCAGTCGGCCCGTCTTTGCCAGATATCCCATCAGCCCGCCGGCAAACGTATCTCCTGCGCCCGTTGGATCCACCACCCGCGTCACCGGAAACGCCGGAAAAGAAAACTGAAACTCATCGCATATAAAAATAACACCGTGTTCCCCTTTTTTGATCACGATAAAACGGGGACCCATCTTACGCAAGGCCCGGGCCGCCGAAAATAAACTTCCTTCTCCCGTAAGCATCTGCGCCTCCCGGTCATTGGCAACAAACAGATCCACCCGTTTTAAAAGCTTCAGCAGGGATTTTCGCATATTCACGATCCACAGATTCATGCTGTCCAACCCGATGAATTTCGGATCATGGATTTGATCTAAAATACTTTTCTGCAGATCCGGCGCGTTATTCGCCAGAAAGACATACGGGGTTTTCCGCTGATGATCTGTGATCCGCGGTTGATACCCGTCCAGGACCCCCAGCTCAGTCTGTTTGGTGATCGCGCTGTTCCAATCTTTGGCATCATAAGCGCCAGTCCAATGAAACGTTTTTCCGCTGGAGATCTCAACCGAGGTCAAATCAACTCCCTTTGACTTCAAAAGCGATATATGGCGCTTGGGAAAATCCTCACCGACAATTCCAACCAAATGCACGTCGGTGAATAAACTCGCGCTCATCGCGCAATGCGCGCCCGATCCGCCCAAAAGATTTTTGCGTGTTCCTTGGGATGTTTCAATATCATCCAAAGCCACCGTCCCCATAACTAATAAACTCATGCCTTCTCCCTCTTCTCTTTATATTTTCTTGATTCCGGCTCCCACTCTACGCTCTACCCTTTACCCTCTGCACTGTTTTATTCCCCGATAATCTTGACCAGCACCCGTTTCTTCCGGCGGCCGTCAAACTCGCCATAAAAGATCTGCTCCCACGGACCAAAGTCAAGTTCCCCGTTGGTAATGGCCACCACCACTTCCCGTCCCATGACCTGCCGCTTCATATGACCATCGGCATTGTCTTCCCCGACATTATGACGGTAGCCGGAGACCGGCTCATGCGGCGCGAGCTTTTCCAGCCAATCATCAAAATCCTTTAGCAATCCGCCCTCATTATCATTGATAAATACGCTGGCGGTAATATGCATCGCGTTAACCAGGCATAAGCCTTCCTTCACGCCGCTCTCCTGAAGACACTGTTCGACTTGAACTGTAATATTGATATAATCCCGCCGATGCGGCGTATTGAACCATAATTCTTTCTTATAGCTTTTCATCATTGACCTCCTTCAATGCCCCAAAAGGACCGGCAATTCAAAGACAGGCCGCTCAACCAAACTCTTCAACATGCTTTTTTGCGCGTTATCTTCAATGTTGACCGCAATTTCCCGATACGCTTCACCCGCCGCCGCCTCATCGCCAAGCAACCGGTAGCATTGTATCATATATCCGCCGAGTTCAAACCTTGGTGAACGGGCGTACCCTTCTTTCAAATAAATGAGCGCCTGCTGATAATTCTTCTCCTTAAAAAGAAAGCGTCCCACGCCGAGATAGCCAAAATACAGATCTGGATACTCTTGGATGCTGTTGTTATAAACTTCGAGCGCTTTTTCGGCCCGGCCGATCCTCTCATAATTTTCTCCTGCCATAACGATGCGAGGGTCCCATCCGAACCCAAGCTGCTCGGCCTTTTCAAAACAATGGATCGCCTCATAAGGCTCCGCGAAACTGTCATACACGATCCCCATGAGCAGCTGACTGCGCCCATTTTTGGGGAAATCTTTGATCATGTGGCTGATATTCAGATAATTGCTCTTCCAGGCGCTGTTCAGTGCAATCGTAAAAACCGCGCACAGAACCGCCCATATGGTGAAAACAAATGTTGTCTGCGCAAAATGACGCCGCTCAAGGCTGTCACCGGCCATCTTGAGAAGCTCTACCAAAATAATACTAAAACCCAGCGCCGGCAAATAAAAAAACCGGTGCGCGATCGGCGTGACGACCGGAAGAAGATTGGACACCGGAGCGTAGCCGATCATCATCCACAAAAAACCAAACCAGACCATCTTGCGGTCCTTCAACGCGCGCCATAAGATCAGCAGAACTGTTCCCAGAAACGCAATACCGGCCAAGTCCCAGGGGCTGACCACAGAAGCGATCTCCTCAGGAAAAGAAAAGACCGGCGGCAGAATCTTGACGGTCCAAGGCAAGAACGCTCTGAGCATATAATATCCGAAGATCTCCACGGCCCTGATCGCGTGCCCAAAAACACCTTCGCCCAGCAAAGGCACCTGGCCCAGCATTTTGTTGACAAAGACCTGCGTATACAAAAACACATATCCGGCCATAATGGCCCAATATCCGAGCTGACGCTTCCATTCAACCCTTTTCCAAAAAACCTTGTGAGGATGCTTAAAGATCATGTCGTAGATCAAAAAGATAACCGGAAACACAACCGCTGATTCTTTTGAAAAAACAGCCAGAAAATACGAGGCATAGGAAGCCGCCAGGTAAAGCGTCCGCTCAAACCTTCCCGAACGCTCATCATGCAGAAGATAGAACAGCATCGCCGACAGCACAAAAAACATCGCCAAAACATCCGCCCGAAAACCGATCGCGCAAACGGCCTCACTATTTAACGGCATCACCCCAAAAAAGATCGCCGTCCAAAAAGCCTTGAAATCCCGGCTGCTCCCGCTAAAAATCTTACGCCCCAGCAAGAAGACCAAAATCACATTGAACACATGGAACAAAACATTTTGAACATGATAACCCTGTGCAAAGCTCTTCCACAAGGCCCAGTCCACAAAGAAGGATAAACTCAAAACCGGCCGGTAAGCCACCGAACCGGAAAAAAATCCCGTATTATTAAAAATGTCCACCGGATTCGTATTATACCCGGACGCAAACAGCATCCTCAGATTCGACCAGGAATGAAAAAAAGAATTATTGATGAACAGGAGCTGATCGTCACCGGAAAACCCGTTGAACAGGCTATTCATATACACGGTTAAGACCACGCCGCAAAGAATGAATAAACGTTTTTTCATCATACCTCTCTAAAAAGCACTGTTCACACTTAACCACAAATGCAAATCCCCCTCAGAATCATTGACCGCATCCGCCACATCGATCTGGATCACTGCCTTCTCTAAAAACCCCAGCAGGTCCACATGAACACGAACACCCAGGCCGACATCTTTTTTTAATTGGGAGTCTGCCAACGAGCTGAACCAGGCCTGGCCCGCCTCGGCAAAGACCACCCCATCGATCTGCCGCAGCCCAAAGATCCGGTCCATCACATACCAGTTGATATTTTTCACCAGCGGAACGCGGTATTCCGCTACCCCCAAAAAAGCATTGGCTCCTCGGACCGTTTTGCGGTCATATCCGCGCAGTCCGTCAATTCCGCCCAACTGAAAAAGGTCTTTATCATCCGGATAACCCAAACCTGCTTTCGCACGCAACGCCAAGCGCGTATCAGAAATAATCGGAATGTAATAATGAACATCTGTTCCGCTGCGATAAAAATATGTCCCCGCATCCGCAAAGTGACCGGCCTGCTCGACAAAACTGCTTACCCGAAAACCTTGTTTGGGATCCGGATACGGCCCGGAACGGTTAACATGATACGACACACCAACGATCGATTCCTTCCTGCGCGTATATTCAATATTACGCACATCCTCCGCCCCGACGAGTCCCTCATCAAACTCTCCCGGCCTTTGATTATGAATAAAATAAAGGCTCACATGGTCCTGAATGTCCATCATTCCATATTGCACCGGCCATAAATTCCGCCGCAGATAAATTTTTGTGCTGAACAGGTCCTCGGGTCCGCCGCTGACATCATGCACATTGCGGATCTCAGCACCCGCATCCGCAGGAGAAGAAAAAATATTTTTCAACTGATAGCCTACGCGTGAGGTCCACAATTCATTGCCGAAATCATAATCACTGCCCGCATAAGATATGGCGCGATAGGGTTTTTGAACAGTCGCCTTAACCCCGATCCCTTCATAAACTTCCGGCCCCACAACAACATTGTAAGAATCTTCCGGTAAAAAAAGAGGATTGTCCCACAGGCCAATATACAAAGGCACCGCTTTGACCTTCACCGCGCGCGGCCACTGATTATTGAAACGATCTACATCAAAAAATCGCTCATCAGGATCGACCACGACCCGCTTGACCGGTTTTGAACATTCCATCGTGTCTCTCGACTGAGTCTGCCATGTTCGATTTTCGCTGGTCCCATCCTGATACTCCACTGTTACATCAACCGACTCCTGGATCTGCCCAAAACTTTTCAGCATCACACGGCTTCCCTTGACGCCCTCCACAGCCACGTCAAAATTTTTTGCCGCAAACACCCACTCTTTAAAAAACCCATCTAAATCTTTTCCGGACTCTTCTTCGCACATGCGTTGAAGATCAACAATGAACCAGTTCCCGAACTTGTGTTCATTGACTGCCCGCGCCAACACACGGTTAAACGCGTCAGGACCAATAATATTTTCCAATGTTTCAAAAACCCTCACGCCTTTCCCGTAGGCTAACGTAAAGATCAGGCTCGGCTCAGAATTCTTCTCAAGCGGTTCAGCGAGCGCACCATCAAATCCGGCTTGCACGCCCAATTTATATCTGTAATCACGCAGCCGGCTAAATGTCAGATTAGGCACCATCCATTCATAATCACGCAACCAATGCGGAAATTCCACAATCCCCGCATCGCAGCCATAACGTTGCTCAATATGCCTCAATGTTAAAAACGATTCCAGCCCTTCTTCCAGCCACATTTCACGCTGCGTCATCACTCCGAGCATGTTATAAAGCCATTGATGTCCCGTTTCATGAACGATCAGCCAGTCAAAATACCTGTCGAGAAGCCTTGGAAGTTTAAAAGCCCGCGTATCAATAAAGATCATGTTCGCCAGCTGTTCTCCTCCATATCCCAACGGAACCGGCGCCACCGAAAACTCAGGATAAGGATAAGGCGCATCGAATGTCTTTTCAAAAAATTCCATCGCTGACTGAACATTCCGCAGAGCATCCTCCGCTCTTTTCACATCGCCGTCCAAATAAAAAACACGGATCACGGTATCATGATATTTGCCCGTGACTTCTTTGTAATCCGGACTCATGGCAAAAGAAAAGGCCCGGATCGGCATCTCGGTTTCTATAACCAGCTGCTTGCGGCCGCCTTCGGCCGATTCCGCTTTGAGCGCTCCGGAATGGATCACGACCTGACGTTCATCCGTATTTAATTCCACCGTATACAAAGCCGCATCTGAAAAAAACGGGCGATGAAACGGATAAAACAGCGACTGGTCCCATCCGCCAGGCATTTGAGCGCTCAGGATCGGATACCAGTAAGCCGCCTTGATGATGGTCTCATGCCAGCCCAGCCGGCCGTAGGCATGCGCGAACTGAAATGAGAATTCAATGGAAAGCTCGCGCGTTTCACCCGGTTTGAGCGGCGGGTTTAACGCAACCCGCAAAAGGGTTTGATCTGCACCTTCAATAAAAAAGGCCAGATCCTGACCCTGGGCTTGAACGGCCTGAATCGAAAACTGATTGGACTGAAACCCTTGCGGAAACGGATCGACTTTGAAATAACCGGCATAACGGAACAGCAACGCTTTTTCTTGCGGGGTATAGACTCGGTTGGGATAAATATGAAACCACGCCTCTGAGATCGGACGTTTCTGGCGATTGGTAAACGTGACCTGTTCAACCGCTTCCAGAGATTTCTGCGAAGCATTGACCGTCGCGCGGATATGATATTGATCTACTGTCTGCGCATGCGCAGAGGCAACGGTCAATACAAACACGCTCCACAGAGTGATCACACGCCAAAACGCGCTCCTCTGACTGTCTGAATTAGGAATGTTCATGGGATACAGATTCTTCCGGACGCTTCTCCGCTTTCAACAAAAACTGCTGAAAGCCCGGGTCAACCAGCAAACGTGCAAGATCAGGATCTTTCCTTAAAAATTCAAAATCATGATATCCGCCCTCAATGGCAAGCTGCATCGCTTCACGGGCCAGCTCCACTTTGCACAACAGCGAATAACTGCAGGCCAAATTGTACAGCGTGTACGGGTCATCCGGGCGCAGGAAGACAAGCTGTTTGTCAATCTCCAGGCCCTCCTCAAAACGTCCGGCCCGAGTATAAAGTTCACCTAAGGCAGAAAGCGTTTCAAAAAATTTCGGACTATGTTTTAAAATCCCCTCAAAAAAACGGATCTCAAAATCTAAATCTATTTTTTTCGGTTTTGACATAACATCCTCATCTGCTCCTGTCGTCAGGGGGCAGTTTGTAAATATTCTTTCATGCGTTTAACAGCTTCTTTCAGGCTGTCATAGCTTGAAGCAAACGCTATGCGGACATGATGCTCCAAATGAGATCCGAACGCCTCCCCGGGAACAATGGCCACGCGCTTCTTCTTAAGCAAATCTTCAGCAAACGTCAACGCATCCAGACCCGTTGAACGGATCGAGGGAAAAACATAAAACGTTCCCTGCGGAACATGACAGCTTAAACCCATTTCATTCAGCGCATCCACAATAAATCTTCGACGTCGCATATATTCTTTTTTCATCTCCAGCACGGATTTGCGGCTATTACGCAAGGCTTCTATGCCGGCTATCTGTCCGGTGATCGGCGCGCACATAATCGTATACTGATGGATTTTGGTCATGGCAGCGATAATATCCTGCGGACCGCAAACCCAGCCGATACGAGAACCAGTCATGGCGTATCCTTTGGAAAGCCCGTTCAAATACACCGTGCGTTCCTTCATTCCAGGCAAAGACGGAAAGGGCGTATGCTCAAAATCAAAAGAAAGCTCGTCATAAACTTCATCGCTGATCACAATCAAATCGTGCGCCTTAACCACTTTCGAGATCGCCAAAAGCTCTTTGCGCGTATACGATGTCCCAGTCGGATTGCAGGGATAATTGATCAAAATGGCTTTCACATTCTTTTCGCGTTTGCAGGCAAGCTCAATATCTTCCGGCTGAAGTTTGAACCCGTCCTCAGCCCGCGTGGAGATGACCACCGGTTTACCTCCGGCAAGAATAGCCATCGGTTTGTACGACACATAACTGGGTTCCACCACAATCACCTTTTCGCCGGGATTCAAGATAGCGCGCATCACCAGATCGACCCCCTCACTCACCCCGACAGTGATCAGCATCTCCTCTTCCACGTCATAACAAAGCCCATAACGCTGCTTTAAAAAATGTCCGATCTCTTTGCGAAGCTCCACCATGCCTTTATTGGATGTATAGGAGGTGTAGCCCTGTTCCAAAGAATCAATCGCTTTCTCACGGATATTCCAGGGCGTCATAAAATCCGGTTCCCCCACTCCGAGCGAAACAACATCCTTCATCCCCAGAACAAGATCAAAAAACTTGCGTATACCTGAAGGCGGCAGATCCCGAACTGTTCTTGAAATGCGTTCGTTCATAATTTTCCTTTTATTTTAATAAGCAATATTTAAACGGCGTCGACGATCTTTCTTTTTGAAAATATGGCCGTCTTCTTTGTATTTTTTCAACAGAAAATGCGTCGTTGTGCCGCGCACATGCGGCATCGGAGAAAGCTTGGAGGCCACAAAATCCGCCACCGTCTGGATCGTTTCCCCTTCAATGATCACCAACAGGTCATAAGTCCCGGACATCAAATAGCAGGTTTTAACCTCAGGGAACTGATAAATGCGTTCAGCGATATGATCAAACCCCACATCCTTCTGCGGCATGATCCCGACTTCGATCAGCGCTAAAACAAAAGGATCCCCATGTTCCAAAAGCGATCGATTCACCACTGTTTTATATTTCGCGATAATCCCGTTCTTTTCATACGTTTTAATCGTCTTCTGAACTGCCGCCAGACTCTGTCCGGTCAGCTTGGCAACCTCTTCCGGTGTAATCCGGGCATCAGACTCTAAAATTTGTAAAATCTCATCCATAGCACATCCCTTTCGTAAAATATGGGTTGAATACTTAATAAGTATGGGTCTACACCGTTTCTAGTGGGTAAATAAGACCCATTTGTTTGAGTTAAGTTTATTGTTTAAAAGCATTTACAAAAACATTTGTTCTTTGAAAACTTGACACGTTTACCTGAAGCGATAAAATCAGGTTATGAAAAC
>JBBRHV010000034.1:0-21006 GCA_038222225.1 Candidatus Omnitrophota bacterium | reverse complement strand
GGAGAGACCCACCTGAAAGGAGCGGATTATCGCCAGGCGCTAGAATATTTCACTCAAGTCCTCACCGATTTTCCGGACTCGGAATATGTCCCTCAAGCCTATTATTCCCAAGGCTGGGCGTATTATGAGCAAGGGAGTTATGCCGAGGCCGAAACATCCTTCAATCATCTGTTGCAATCTTTTCCGGAACACATGCTGGTTGAAGACGCCCTATTCCGCCTGGGAGAAATTAAGATCAATACCGGCAAAAATAAAGAGGCGGTTGATGTCTTAGAAACATATCTCCAGAAATTTCCCGATTCTCAGAATGCCTTTAAAGCCATGTTCTATCTTGCCGAAAACCTTTACTACGTCGGAGACGCCTTGAAGGCGGTTACGTTTTATGCCAAAGTTGCCGAAAATAATACTGCCTCAGCAAATATACGTTTCATGTCCCGCATCGGCATGGGCTGGTGTTACATTAAGCTTAAAAAATATGATCTCGCGGAAGGCTGTTTTCAGCAAGCCGAAGAGATTTCCCGGAAGGAGCGGCTGGATAACCAGGATGAAATTTATTTCGGGAAGGCGAACATTCTTATTCATGCCCAGAACTATCCGGAAGCTCTTAAACTCTATGGCCAGCTCATCAGCGAATTCCCCAAAAGCCCTCGAGTCCTTGAATCCAGGCTCAACTGCGCCAATGTTTATTTTGAGCTCAATGACTATTCCCAGGCTGCCCAGCAATTTACCGAACTCATCACCAGCCTGAATTCGTTGACCGGCTATGACCAGCTGCTGGAAAGAGCGTATTACGGTTTAGCCTGGACATACTTAAAAATGGGCGATATCACCAAAGCCGTAAAAACATTTGAAGCCATCATCAATCAAACCCAAAATAACATTGTCAAAGCCAGCGCCTTAAGTCAAATCGGCGACGCCTATCAGGAAGTTGAAAAATACGACCAAGCCCTTAAGGCCTATGACCAAGTCCTCAAGCTCTATCCCGACAGCCTGTACGCGGATTATGCTCAATTTCAGCAGGGAGTCACACTGCTGCATCTCAATAATGTAGAAGGCGCCAAGATTTCTTTTCAAAGCCTACAGACCAATTTCCCGAAAAGCCGTTACTTGTCTGACGCCCAATATTATCTTGGGATCGCCCATTTTCGAAGCGACGAATGGACTCTTGCCGCAGACCATTTCAAACAATTCCTGAAGGAAAATCCGTACAGTCACCTCGCCTTGGACGGGCAATATCTTACCGCCCTGTCTTACTTTAACAGTCAAGACTATCCGGCGGCCCTTGAACATTTCGCGACGATTATTTCCGACCCGACTGTGACTAAAAGCCTGCTCCAGAACGCCCGACTTCAGTCCGCAAAATGTCTTTACCTTCTGAAAAAAACAAAAGACGCCCTGAACGCCTTTGAGCTGGTCATCACCGATTTCCCTGAATCAAACGCCCACCAGGAATCGCTGCTTTGGATGGCCGATTATTACTTTGAAGAGATTAATCTTGATAAGGCCATCGCGCTCTATCAAGTCTTCCTTGATACATTCCCGGGCAGTCCGCATATCGATATTGTTCGCTATGATATCGGACAGGCCTATCAAACACAAAAAAAATTTGAAAAAGCCATGGAAGCCTATCATCAGATTCAGCCTGAAAACTCGGACATTTATGCCAAAACCCAAGTTGCCATCGCGGAAATCTTTTCTTCCGACCTGAAACCGGAAAAGGCCATCGAAACCTATCAGCAAATCGCTGAAACGCTTCCGGATTACCGACGTGACGCCTTGATGCATATCGCTGAGATTTACAAACAGGAAGATCACCCGGAAAAGGCGATTGACGCCTATCAAGCTGCGGCCAACGCCTCTCAAGGCTCCAGCACCCATGATAAAACCGAAATTCTCTTTCTTATAGGAGACCTTTTAGAACAGACAAACCAGTTTGATTCGGCGGCCGAACAATATTTGAAAGCGGTTTATCTCGGAAAAACGCTCACGCCTTGGACGATAAAATCCTATCTGCGCACCGCCCGTATTTTTGAAGACCAACAAAAATGGCAGGAAGCGCAAGCGATCTATAAAAAACTGATCGATTTCAATATCGAAGAATCAAAATATGCTCAGGAACGTCTTGACTGGGTTCAAACACATATAGACGGAAATTAAAACTCGTCCTATATACAACAAGGGGGGAATTATGGGAGTCTGGCAATTAAGCGCCAAAGAATTTTTAACAACCGGCGGACCAATTATGGTTCCGCTGATCATTTGTTCTATCGTCGCCATCGGCATCGTTCTAGGGAAACTGATCTATTTCAGCCGCATCCAAACCAATGTTCCACAGCTCAAGCAACGGATCTTCGAGCTTCTGCGAAAGGACAAAATGCAAGAAGCCGCCGCGATCTGCGAAGAGGACCCGTCTCCAGTCGCTAAAATCATGAAAGCCGGCATTTTAAGATACGGTAATTCACGGGATGAGATCAAAGAAGCGATGGAGGATGTCAGCCTCTTTGAAATCCCGTTACTTGAAAAACGCTTTACCGCGCTGGCAACCATTGCGCACATTGCCCCGCTCCTGGGCCTGCTGGGAACCGTGACCGGTATGACCGCCAGTTTCCACACGATCCAGGCTAGGGCCGCAACCATGAACCCCGTGACCCCAGGCGACCTTGCCGGCGGGATAGGAGAGGCCCTGCTCACAACAGTCGCCGGGCTTTTAGTCGCGATCCCGACATACGTGGCCTATAACTATCTGATCAGCCGGGTCAACACCTTTATCCGGGAGATGGAACACGCAGCCACTGAACTTTTGAATTTTTTATGCCATTTGTCAGAAACATCTGAATCCTAATCGATCGACAATTACACGAGGTGTCTGATGAAATTTAAACGTAATATGAAAGTTGAGCATGGCCTGCAGCAGATCGATCTCGCCCCCCTCATCGATGTCATCTTTCTGCTTCTTATTTTTTTCATGCTGTCATCATCATTTACATTCCAGTCCGGAATTAATGTCAAACTCCCCAAAGCCGTCACCAGTGATACCGTTTCAAATGAAGGCTTTACGATCTCAATCACCGGAGAGGACGTTGTTTATTTTAACGGAAAAATCACCACGGTGAAGGAGCTGCAAGATCAACTCAAAGATGCGAACAAAGAAACCCTGGTCATGATCAAGGCTGATCGGCGTTCCTCCATGGGGAGAATTGTAGATATTTGGGATCTTTGCCGGCAGCTTGGAATTGAAAAAATCAATATTGCCACAACTCGAGAATGACCAAAATCTCTCATGAAAAATTGTTTCAAAAATGCGAAACCTACGGATTATTATTCGCTCTGACGCTTCACATCATCATCGCTAATATGTTTATTTTTACGATCCCCGTCAGAGCCGTCGCCCATAAACCGTTTTTTATTTATCTCGGCGCATTCCTTGAAAATATTCAATCCATTGATCCATTGTATGTTTCTCAAAAGAATCAATCGATCTCTGAGGCCGTGCCAGTGCCGGCGACTCGTCAAACCATTTACACCCGATATCTGAATGGCGATGTTCCGTTCAATCCTCAGCAAAACCCCGCATTTCCGCCGAGAAAGCCATTCAGAATCCAAAAAACGACGCTCAAAGAAACATTCTTAAAGGACACTCAGCCGACGGAGCAGAAACTGGACAAGGAAACTTTAAAAAGACTTCAAATCAATCCTGATCTGCCGCCATACAAACCGTTACGCATGCAGGGCCAGCCATGATTCGAATTGACTTAGCCACAGCCATTGCGCTTTTCTTTTCTTTTTTTTTGTTAATTGTATTTATTCACTGGATATTCTATAATTGGAATAAATGCTCTGTCAGCAATAAGGATCTGCAGTTTTTTATTCGTTGCCCATTCTGCACGAATTTATTTCCTGACTATCGAGACAGCTTTGAGCTGAAGAGATGCCCGCGATGCCATAGCCTTATTTCGAAAACGCAAGAGGATGAAAACGATGAAAAAAAGAAACAGCCTTAATAACCAAGGATTCCTGCTCCTAACTGTCATCGTCCTGATTATGGCTCTCACGGTTATTGTCATCGGTTTTATGAGCATCTCCGTCAGTCAGATCACCTCCAGCCAATCGATCATTGATTCCATAAAGGCAGGCGAGGAGGCAAAGGGGTTTGCTTATCGCTATCACGCTGGACGCCTCTCCAACACAGCAATGCCGTTCCTCAGCGCCGGAATTTCTGAAGTTTCTGATGAAAAAACATTTACATCCAGCATCACCATCCAGACAAGCGCCGCGCCAAATCAAACCGACAGGTACCGGGTAACAACCACTTACTGAGAAATCAAAAAACTGGCTTTCCCGATTGACAACTCTTTTATCCCCTTGATATAGTAAGTCTAATACTATTAACGAAATACATACTTTATGGTCAAAATAAAATCAAACATTGGGGTCTTCTGGGGAGAAACTTCCCTGAGCGTTGTGCGGGTGGACAATGGTAAAATCACCACCAGCATGACTTTGCCATTTCCTGTCCCGCAGAAAGGAGACCCGGACGCCGAAGCTCCGGAGCATTTAAGACGGTCTGCTTTCCTGAAAGAACAGCTGATCCCCATCACCAATGGGGTTTCCGAGATCAGCCTGGCCCTGCCGACCCAAAAGCTTATTTTTCGCTCGTTTCATATCCCCTTCATGAGCTCCGATGAAATTCGCAGCGTCATCGAGTTTGAAGTCACAAAATATGTTCCAATCCCGATTCAGGAGCTTGTTTATACTTATCATGCAGAGCCCTTCACGGACCGCACACAGAAAATGCTCCGGATCATTTTTGTTGCGATTCGAAAATCCGCTCTGGAAGAATACGTGCAAATTTTTCACAACGCAGGATTGGATATTGTTCACATTGAACCTGCCAGTGTTGCCATTGCGCGGATCCTGCGCAACCAGAAACTGCTGACCAGATCAGAAACAACCGCGACGTTATCGCTTTCTGCCCAAGAGGGCGAGGTCATGGTCTTTGACAATGATGTCATGCAGTTTATCCGCACACTGACCTTAGGAATCATTGATTCAAATCCTCAGGTCTTTCGCAGTGTTTTAGCCGACAACATCGGGGTTTCGTTTAACTTTTTTAACCGCCAGAACCCGCAAAGCAAAATCTCGAAATTTTTAATCCTCGCGGACTTTGATGTGCACGATGTCGGCCCGGAACTCTCCAAAGATATCGGCATCCCAACACGTATCATCAAAGTTAAAAGTTTAAACTTGAACTTAACACCGCCGAATATCGACAATGTCATCGCCTACGGCATGACGCTCAAAGGAAAAGCATTTTCGACGAAGGACTTCGACCTTTCTTCAAGGGCCATCGGCATCATCAGGTCCGGCATTCTTCCGTCAGCAAAAAACACGCGCATTCTTATTATGGCCGGAACTCTGCTGGGTTGTATCATTGTACCGCTGCTGACATATTTCATTACAGCCAGCCTCATGAACTACAATCAGAATGTCTTATCAAAAGTCAATGCCCAGCTCGGGAAATATGAATTTTTATCTTCCACTGACATTGAACAGAAATCCACATCACTTTTTGCTGAAATCATTCAATACGGGAATATTCAAATCAAAAGTGAAATGGCCTTTATCCTTTATAAAATTGCGGCCCTTATGCCCAAAGGCATCTGGATCACAAATTTATCAATCCAGCATGTCGATTCCGAATCAGGCCCCGCTGGAAGTTCCCCCAACGCTAAAAACACACCAAATGCATTTGCGCAACAAAAGGTGATCATTTCCATAAACGGCAGAATCTATCTTCCGGAGATTCATGAACACGTCCGTGTGATCAATGATTTTATTACCGCCTTGGATGAAGATCCGGAATTAGCTGTCCTGTTCGATCGGGTTAAACGTAATTCAATCTCAGAAACAAAGACCGAAGATTATGCGGTCACTGAATTCAGTATTTCTTGTGAAGATCAAAAATGAACCTAAAAGAACTCAGCCAAATTGATATCAAAAACCTCAAGAACGTAGACTGGAAAGAGGTTTTAGATTTTTTTAAAGCACGCTGGGACATCTCTGCTCAGTTTATTGCCGTGATCGTTTCGATTTTTGTCTGCATTTGGGTCTATAATGTCAACAAGGTAAAATTTTCGCAATTAAGCACTCAAGTCAAAGCGGCCCAGGAAAAGCTGGCTAAAGTCAACGAACTTCAGGAAGTCGAGTCTTTTAAAACAAAGATCTTCGATTCCTTACCACCAGAAATATCCGAAAAGCGATTGATCAATCTCACGGCCGATTTGGCCAAAGAATATAATGTCCGTATCCATTCCTTTTCACCCGGTGAACCGATGAAGAAGGAAAAACACACGATTTTTCCTTTGACGCTGAATCTGTCTTCACAAAACTACAAATCCATGTGGGCCTTTATCGAGCAGCTTGAAACACTTCCTGAGGCGATCACAATTCAAAGCTTTGCCCTTGGATCAAACTCATTATCAACGAGGTCGGGACAATCTTCTAACCGGCGCGCAGGCGGACTGCCGGCTGATGGTTCGGATACGGCAAACGAATTCTCAATTACAATCACACTGTATGCAGTCAATTTTCTAAAAAATGAATAAGCACATTCTATCAAAACTTTTAGGCGTCCTTTTCCTGCTCATAACGGTATGCGGCTCGGACTCTTTTGCCGAACCTGAAATAATAAAGCCCATCACTGTTGATCCCCTGCGAGAGGCACTGGCCGGAAGAGCCCCATTTCCATCAACGATCGATATGAAACCGCTGCAAACTTTTTATGAACGACTGAAATCCCTTACCGAAAGCCGTTGCCCGGTTGATGCGATTATAAATCTTAAAAATCCATTTCTAACCGCTTTGCCAATGCCCGAAAGGCCTATTGAAGAAGTAAAACCCCCGGTTGATGTCAAGCTTCCCATGTTGCCTCCGCCGGTCAGTGACAAGGGAGGGAAGCCGGTATCGATCCCAAAACCAAGCTTTAAAATTCAGGGAGTTGTCTGGGATACGGACTTTCCTCAAGCAATCGTCAATAATGAAGTCGTCTCCGTCGGCGATCAAGTCAGCGGCTGGACGGTCATTGAAATCAACCCCCAGGGTGTTCAAATGGGAATTGATAGAACAAACGTGTATTGGTTCGCGCCATAAAGGAGTCTTATCATGAAATATATTGCCGTCACGACCTACGTCATTGCCCTTTGCCTTTTTACTGCCCCCTCAAGGGCCAGTGGACTCGACATTGACACCTCCAGCCCGTTTATCTATCCGGAATATTCAAAAACAATTTCCATGGACTTTCAAGACGCGCCCTTAGTCGATGTTTTGAAAATCTTCTCTAAGCAAAGCCGGCTCAATCTTGTGGCCTCTCAGGAAATCAGCAAAAAAACCGTCACCGTCTACCTGGAGAATGTCCCTGTTGAACAGGCCCTTGAGCAAATTTTAAGGGCGAACGATCTCACCTATGAGATCCAACCCGGGTCTGACATTTATATCGTGAAACCGATTAAAAAACCCGAGGTCGAACTTGTCACACGGATTTATCAGCTCAAAAATGCCGCGGTCAGCTCGGCGGCGATCAATAGTTTGCTGAAAATTTCCACCGGAGAGGGAGGGTCGAGCGAATCCTCATCAAAGGACAACGGCATCAATGAAACGATCAAAAAAATCCTGACAAAAGACGGAAAAATCTCTGAGGACCCCCGGACCAACAGCCTGATCATCACGGACATTGCGACGAATTTCCCAATGATTGAACAGACCATCACCCGTCTTGATGTCAACGTTCCACAAATCCTCATCGAAGTGGAAATGATCGAAGTTGCAAAATCCGTCACAGATAAACTGGGCATTAAATGGGGCGACACGCCGCTGATTTTGACTGGCGGCACCATGCAAACTGTTTTTCCATGGGACGGCTCCTTCCCCGCCTTTAACGAAGTCGGGAATGTCGAATACCTTGATCAACCCCGGCTCACAGCCGGTCTGATCAATGCCAGCGGTTTTTCAGCAACTTTAAATTTTCTGCGGACTCAGGGGGACACTAAAAACCTGGCCCGGCCACGGATCTTAACTCTCAACAACCAGACCGCGCAGATCAAGATCAGCACCGATGAGGCGATCGGTGAAAAGACGACAAACTCAGGCACGACCGACACCACAATGATCCAAACCTCTGAAGCCGAACGGGCCGAAACCGGCGTCATCTTGACTGTAACCCCTCAGGCTAATTTAGAAACCCGTGAAATCACAATGGCTCTTGTTCCCACGCACACACTGGCCAAAGCCGGAATTTCAATCGGCGGGACCACCTTCAAAGACCCGGAGACAAGAACAGCATCGGCTCTTTTTAAGGTCATGGACGGCTCAACGATCGTCATCGGCGGGTTACTCCGAGAAGAAACAACCACAACTTTAACAAAGGTTCCCTTATTAGGGGACATACCTATTCTCGGAGCGGCCTTTCGCCATAAAGAGACCATTTCTCAAGAGCGGGAGCTTCTCATTTTTATCACACCTCATATTGTGGATGATGCCGTGGCCCGAAGTAGTGTTGCAAAAAAATTAATCCGGGAACAGGATCTTCCTACCCAAGTAAAGGACTAGTTTGTGGCGCATCAAAAACTTGGTGAAATTCTTATTCAGCAGGGCCTCATTTCTGAAGAACAATTGAAAGAGGCGATCAGCCGCCAAAAGCGTGAACGGGGGCGGCTTGGAGAAATTTTGGTTAAAATGGGCGCCCTGACCGAAGATGATATTATTGCAGCCCTTGGAACGCAGTTAAATCTCCCGTATGCCAATAAAGATAATAACCTTCTCAAGCCGAATACCGATCAGGGGCTGGACAAGCTTGTTCCGCATGACTTTGCAAAAACCAATCTGGTTCTTCCTATTGCAAAAAAAGGGCACATCTTGACCTGTGCGGTGACTGATCCGCTGGATTTGATGATGGTTGACAACTTAAAGATGATCACCGGCTGTGAAATCAATCTCATCATTGCGACGCACAGCAGTTTAGTTTCCGCTATTCAAGATTTTTACACCATTGTCCGCTCACACGCAGCACAAGGCAGCCTTGAGAATCCTGATGAAAGGGCAAAAGATTCGGAAAAAAAAGATAAAAAAGACAACAAAGCCACCGACCTTGATAAGCTGATTGAAAAGGCAGAGGAAGCCCCGGTTATTAAACTTGTTGATCTGATCATAAAACAGGCGATCGAACAGCGGGCCAGTGATATTCATATTGAACCTTTTAAAGAGCGGATCAACCTCCGTTATCGAATTGACGGATCTCTCTATCAAATCCCGCCGCCATCCCGCAGTCTGCATTCCGCCATTGCTTCACGCTTGAAAATTCTTTCCCGTTTGGACATTGCAGAAAAACGGCTCCCTCAGGATGGGGCAATCTCTTTTAAACACAACGACCGCGTGGTCGATATTCGCGTCTCGACGATCCCAACAGTATGGGGGGAAAAGGTTGTTATGCGTATCTTGGATAAGGAAGCTGTCAAACTGGAACTTTCCGGCCTGGGCTTCGATCCAAAACAATTGGAAAATATTAAAAAATCCCTGCAGAAACCGTACGGCCTTTTTTTCGTCACCGGACCGACCGGAAGCGGAAAATCGACAACATTATATTCCGCTCTCAGCGAGACAATTGATCCCAAGAAGAACATTATGACCGCCGAAGATCCGGTGGAGTTCAAACTGGAGGGCATTAATCAGGTCCAGGTTAAACCTGACATCGGGCTTACGTTCGCATCCGCTCTGCGCTCTTTTCTTCGTCAGGATCCGGATGTCATCATGGTCGGAGAGGTCCGCGACCTTGAAACGGCTCAAATCTGCGTCCGAGCCGCTCTGACCGGCCACTTTGTTCTAAGCACACTCCACACCAATGATGCCGCGTCAGCGGTCACGCGCTTGCTGGATATCGGGATCGAATCTTATCTGCTGACTCCATCACTGATTTGTATTCTTGCCCAACGTTTGGCCAGACGTCTCTGTACAAAATGCAAAGAGCCGATTGAACCAAACCCGGATCTATTCGGAGGAATCATCTTCAAAAGCGATCTCATTTATAAAGCCAACGGTTGTGAAGAATGCAACCATACCGGATATCATGGACGCATCATTCTGACTGAAACGATGATGATCGATGATACAATACGCGAGTTGATTTCCAAAGATGCCACCTACATGAAAATCCTTGATGCCGCCAGAAAAAACGGAATGGATACGTTGTTTGATGACGGAATTAAAAAAATTGAAGCCGGGATCACAAGCTTTGATGAAGTTGTCAACGTCACCTCCTCCACCTAACAGATTTACGGAGACCCAAATTGCCGAAATTTAAATATACCGTTAAAGACTCCTATGGAAAAACCTTGATCAATGAGGTCGAAGATTTTTCTCAAGAAGCCCTTGTTGAGAAGCTCCAGAAGCAGGGATACTTTGTCCTGAAAATTGAAACTGTTTCCATGGACATGCCTTCTCCAAAGGCTCCGTCTCCAAAAAAAAAGGAAAGGAAATTCACTCATCGGAAAATCAAGCTCGATGATGTTATTTCTTTTTCCCGTCAGCTCGTAACCATGCTTGAATCCGGAGTTACCCTTTTACGAAGTCTGGAAGTTATTTTAAGTCAGATCGAAAGCGAGAAACTCTTTGAAGTTATTGAACAGGTCAACCGTGACGTTGAGCAGGGGAGCGCCCTCTCGGAAGCCATGGCCAATCACCCAAGAGTGTTCAATCAATTCTGGGTAAGCCTGGTTGAAGTCGGAGAAGCTGCCGGAACCCTGCCGAAGGTCCTGAACAAACTGTCTTTTTATCTGGAGCAGCAGGCGCATTTTCGTTCCATAATCATATCTTCCATTATGTATCCGACGATCCTCTTCTTCATTTGTATGGGCGCCGTCACTTTTTTCGCTCTGTTTGTCGGCCCTCGCTTTGAAAGCATCTTTAACACAATGAACGTTGATTTGCCCCTCATTACAAAAATCCTTTTAGCGACATTCCGGTTCATGAAAAACCAGTTTCTCTGGATTGTCGGTTCAGTTGCCTTAACGGTTTTTCTGGTTAACAAATATATCCAAACACCAAGCGGCAGATTTGCGAAGGAGCGTTTTCTCCTGAGCCTGCCGACATTCGGAAATATTTTCCGGCTTATTATCGTAGAACGTTTCACATCGCAAATGGCGATCCTGGTTGACAGTGGGGTTCCGATCCTTCAAGCCCTTGATATCAGCCAAAGACTTGTCGATAATGTCACCTGCTCCAATGTCATTGCCGAAATTAAAGAAAGTGTTCGGCGCGGTGAACTGCTGGCTGCGCCCATGGAACGGAGCGAGTTCTTTCCCGGCATGGCCGTTCAAATGATCACAGTCGGAGAGGAAACCGGAGAACTCAGTAAAATGCTCAAACATGTGGCTGATTTCTATCAGGAAACAGTCGAAACATTTATGAAGCGTTTGGCTACGGTTATCGAGCCGTTCATGCTGGTTTTTATGGGCGCCGTTATCGGAGTCATTGTTCTGGCAATGTTCTTGCCGATGTTTAATATCGCACAATTGGGTGGAGGAGGAGGTTAAATTTAGTAAATAAATGTTTCTTAACATATATATATATTCTATAATGAACATGTCATTTGAAAAATGGCTAAAAATCAGTTATACTCTACACAGGAACATAGATGAGGATTATTGTTCAAGGTAAACTATCCGTGAGGGTAGGGCACAAAACTACAGGGTCCCCGGCAGCCAAAGGGGATAGCCAGTTGCCGATAATTCGAAATATCGAATTTTAAACCACTCAGAAAACGGATCGAGTGGTTTTTGTTTTTAAAACAATTTTTTCTAAGGCAGTTAACTTCAACCCATCAACCCTGAAGGGAAGTGATGACTGGCAGAAAAAAATGAAGAATCACCATAAACTTAAACTAAAAAATAATTAAGCTTTTCATATATTAAAGGAGCTACGAAAATGAGTCTAAAACGAAACCGAAGCGGTTTTACACTGCTTGAAATTATCATTGTTATTATCATTGTTGGCGTCTTGGCAAGTTTGGCCTTGCCTCGTCTGTTTTCAACCGTAGAGTTCTCACGAAGCGCTGAAGCCTTATCCGCTGTTGCAACAATCCGTTCTTCCATGGAAAGATGCTATCTCGCGAATAACGGAACCTATATCAATTGCGGAAACGGTGGGTTTACACAACTCGATATTGAAACCCCTGGTTCTTCACCAAATGCGCATTTCACCTATGCGATCTCGGCTCCGTCAACTGTCGGCTACACAATTACGGCAAGTCGGAACACGCTCGATAATGGTAGCACAGCATCAACCATTATCGTTGCACAGACCTCTACAAACGTGACACGAACCGGAACCAATGCATTTTCCGGCTTGAAGTAAAAACACAGTTCTTTTTGTGTAACTCAGGAAAAGCCGGCCTCGAAATTGAGGCCGGCTTTTTAAACTCATAAAACCAAAAACGCTTTCATCGAAGAACACATGACCTTCCACTTTAAAAAACTGAATCCCGCGTTCACACTTATTGAAATCATCGTTGTCATTGTCATCGTTGGAGTCATGTCTGCGATCGCATTGCCGAAGATGGGTGCTGCCATTGAACGTTTCCGGGCAAAGGAGGGGGAACAGGTTTTAATCGCGCTCTATGGCGCAGAGCAACGCTACGCCGTCGATAAATTTAATAAGACCTGTTCAGATTCTTCCTGTCAATTTTGGACGCCTAACCTTACCCTTCTTGATGTCGATAACACGCGTACGCCCCCGAATTTTAATTCGCCATCCTGGGTCGGCGGCAGTTCTCCGATTCGCATAGACCGCATGAACGGAGCTGCCCTCCTGTATACGCTGACGATCAACTATACTGGCAGCATTACTTGTTCAAATAATGCAACTCTTTGCGCGAAAATGAAGTATAATTAAAATATATTATTTGATGAAATCCTTATGACACTATTGACCCATAAAAAAATATCCGGCCGGAACAAGGGCTTCACCCTTATTGAAATTATGATTACGATGATCCTCGTTGCCACTTTGGCAGCGTTTGCGTTACCGCGCCTCAACCGGCTGATCATTGACCAAAGCATTGAACGGGCAACAACAAATCTAAGATCCATTGCCCTCTCAGAGCAGACTCTGTACATGAACACCGGACACTTCTGGCCGAATCAAAACACCAATGCCTGCTCAATAAATCTCTCCGCTATTCATTCGACTTTGGAGATCAGTTTTCCAAGTGATGGCTGGGCTTATGTCTGTTCCGCAACTCCAAAAGGAGTAGCCTTCACCTGTTACGCCAATAAGGCATACCCGGAAATCAATTTAACCTTTCAGATCCAGCTGGGATCAGGATCTTCTAAATCAACATGCATTTCAACAGGAACCGGAAATGAACATCATCTTTGCCCAAAACAAGCATCGCTCGTCACACCTTCGTGCAGTTAATTCTTTTCATGGGGAGCGGGGATTTTCAATGGTTGAAATCATCATCGCCACGCTTGTTTTTTCGCTTGCTACGGCTGGCATTTTGGCAACACTTTCAGCCCTCAGCCGGCCGGCCGCCGAAAGTGCCCAGGATACTCAAGCTGCGTTCCTAGCCCAGGAAATCATTGAGGACCTGCGTTCACAAGTCACTGCAGACGCCTGGAATGACCCCAGCGGCAGCTTTGTAAGCGGTGACAGCTATAGCCAAACCATATCTCGCGATGGTCATGACTACGTCGTCCTGTACAACGTGGCTAATGATTTTACCGGTGCAAAAGAAATCAACGTGACTGTCACATGGTAGCCGGCGCCTATGCATAAAAGACACTCCTCACAATCTGCCATTACGCTGACCGAACTTCTGATCTCATCCATGCTCATTGGAATCGCAATTGTCGGACTCATCTCCGTTGATACTGCGATCCGCAGAACCCAAAACGTTTCTGCTCTGCACGGCCGCAATATCATGAACCTAAGCACAGCCCTGCTCCACATGCAAAAAGACGCGGGAGACGCACGCGGTTTAGGCACCACAACCATTCCGCTTTCAGGAAGCTTCCCGGTTGTTCAGACAGATCCGGTCGGTGTTATCGTGGATAACACCCTCAGTCTTTTGAATCCAGCAACGACCGGCTCCGGATTTTGCCTTCGCCATCTTTTAACTACGACTTACCCCAGTGATTTTTTCAATGCTGAAATAATCTGTTATCACCCGGCGGCCACCGGAATAATCAAGCGGATCTATTCACTGACGTGGACTTTGCAGTCAACCACCAACATTTGCGATCAATGTTCTTTTGTCATCCAGGAAGTGCCAGGCGCAGGCCAGCCACTAGGTTATTTAAACATCGAGCTGGAAAGGCTTGCCAATCCCAGCCAACTCGAATCGGATTTGAGCAACCCGAAATTCTCGCTCCAAACAGGTTTTTCCTTCAATAAAGTCGTCCGCTAAAATCACAATTCCCTTTTTATCCCCCAGATTGTTTTCTATAAAATCCATCTTGTCAGAGGCCCGCAGTTTTGTTATGATGCTCAAGTATTTAAACGGGGGGCCGATAGTTCAGTTGGTAGAACGCTTGGTTCGCAATCAAGAGGTCGGGGGTTCGACTCCCCCTCGGTCCACCATTTTAAACACCAGATTCTTAAAGCGCTTCACGTCCTAGCAAAAAATTTCAAACTTCAAGATTACTGTTTGTTCACACTTATGCATAGAGCCTACATTGACCTAGCCCTTCAGAATACGCACGATATTTTCATTTCTGATAAAACAGAAATTCATCATCTCAAGGATGTTATGCGCCTCAAAAAAGGAAGCCGGTTTGCCGTATTTAACGGAAAAGGAGAGGCGGCGGAGTGCGAACTTGTTTCCATATCCGGACAATGTATCAACGCCCGCATTTTAAGCGCTCAGCAAGAACCTCCGCACAACCGATTTCATATCACCTTGGCCTGCGCAATCCCTAAAAAGGCCAAATTTGAATGGATCCTGGAGAAAGCCACTGAACTCGGAGCTGATGAAATCATCCCGCTCAAAACAGAACGGACAGAAATCAACCTGTCTTCTGAACGCTCCATAAAGAAAGACCAGCGATTTCAATCCGTCATTCTAAACGCTGTCCGGCAAAGCCGCCGGCTTTGGATCCCTAAACTTCATCCCATAACTGATTTTGAGCGTTCCTTACTCCTGATTGACGAGCAATCCTCGGCCTATATTCCCTGTTTGATCGGAGAACGCCGGGCATTAAAGGACACCTTCACGCCTGAAAACTTAAAACCTAGAATTATCATTTTTATAGGACCGGAAGGTGACTTTACGGAGAGCGAAGTCCAATCTGCGCTGGCTCATGGCTGCATCCCGGTTTCGCTTGGAAAGTCTATCCTGCGGGTTGAAACAGCCGCAATTGCTGTTCTGGCCACTGTCCAACTTCTTCTCAATTCCTAAAATTAATCTCCTTATATTTGGAGCCGTTTTACCATAAATCGCTTTATTTTCTTATATTATTTAATCTTTAATATTATTTCTTGTTCTATAGAGGACAATTGACAAGTTTTTTGAGCTCATGTATAATGCGTATTCATTTGGGCAATTATGAATATATGTTTTGCCTTCGATAAATCTATGAAAAAAACCGGTCTTGCTGTTGTGTTCAAGGGAACATAATGAGGGTTTTCTAACGAAAGCTTGCGGGAAACCAAGGAGGATGAAATGGCAGAAACGAAAAAGGCGGCTGATCTTCAGGAAAAACAGAAAGCACTTGAGCTGGCTTTAAGTCAGATCGAGAAACAATTCGGAAAAGGTTCCATTATGAAACTGGATGGAACCATCAAACAAAATGTTGACGCAATCCCGACCGGATCTCTTTCTCTGGATGTAGCTCTCGGTATCGGTGGATTTCCAAGAGGGCGTGTGATTGAAATTTATGGGCCGGAGTCCTCAGGAAAAACAACTCTGACCTTAAGCGTGATTCACCAATCTCAGAAAATTGGAGGCGTGGCGGCATTCATTGACGCTGAACATGCTTTCGATGCCACGTATGCGCAAAAAGTGGGCGTTAAATTAGAAGACCTCTTGATCTCTCAGCCGGATACGGGAGAACAGGCTCTGGAAATCGCTGAAACACTGGTCCGCTCCAATGCGGTCGATCTGATTGTGATTGATTCGGTGGCCGCGTTGACTCCACGCGCTGAGATCGAAGGCGATATGGGAGATAGCCACATGGGACTGCAGGCACGGCTCATGTCCCAAGCCTTGCGAAAACTGACCGCTGCGATCAGCCGTTCAAGAACAACGGTCATTTTTATCAATCAGATCCGTATGAAAATCGGTGTGATGTTCGGAAATCCCGAAACCACCACCGGCGGAAATGCCCTGAAATTCTATTCTTCGGTCCGGGTCGACTTAAGACGCATCGAAACGCTCAAGAAGGGCGAGGAATTTATCGGCAACCGCATCCGGGCAAAAATCGTCAAAAATAAGGTGGCGGCACCGTTTCGCACGGCAGAGTTTGAAATCTATTTTGATGAGGGGATTTCCCGTTCCAGCGATATTCTGGATCTTGGGGTCAAATACGATATTATCCAAAAATCCGGGTCCTGGTTTTCCTGCGGCGAGGAAAAACTCGGCCAAGGAAAAGATTCAGTCCGTAAATATTTGATGGACAATCCTAAGCTTCTGGATAAATTGGAAAAAGACATCAGGGCCAAAGCCGAGATCAAGTAATCTGATGGCAAGCACTTCTCCGGACAGCCAGCAGTTGAGAGAAGCAAAGCAAACCGTCTATCGATCTTTAAAATACCGGCCCCGCAGCGAATATGAGCTCCGAAAAAAACTATGCGAAAAAAATTTTTCCGGTGACATCGCAGAACAAACGATCGGATATTTTAAACAGATTGGCCTTGTGGATGATCAGCAATTCAGCCTGGGCTGGACCCGTTCAAAATTAAATAAACCGGTCGGCCTTCGCCGGATACGCCAGGAACTCAAAACGAAGGGCATTGATGAAGATGTCATTAACACCGCCATTGAGAAATCAACAGACCTCTATGACGAACCTGAGGCTGTACGCAAGCTGATCGAGAAACGTAAAAACAAATATCACGGCCTGGATAAACAGACAGTACGAAGACGGATGTTCGGATATTTAGCCAGACGCGGTTTTCAGACACAAACAATTATAAAAGAAATCCACCAACTGATACAATGAACCACTTTACAGCACACAAGATCCGGTCCAAATTTCTGGACTTTTTCAGATCCAAAGGACACGCCGTTATCGCCAGCGACTCGGTTGTTCCGAAAGACGACCCTACAGTCCTATTCACAACAGCAGGGATGCAGCAGTTTAAGCGGCAATTCTTAGGCAACATCGATGATTTCACACGCGCTACCACATCCCAAAAATGTATCCGCACCGATGATCTGGATGAGGTCGGACAGACAAATTTCCATCATACGTTCTTTGAAATGCTCGGAAATTTCTCCTTCGGTGATTATTTTAAAAAAGAAGCCATCCGTTGGGCCTGGGAATTCCTCACACAAGAACTTTCCATCCCAGAACAACGGCTTTGGGTATCGGTCTATGATCAGGACCAGGAAGCCTTTGATATCTGGAAAAATGAAATCGGACTGCCGGAGCACAAAATCTTTAAACTGGGAGATAAAAGTAATTTCTGGCCTTCAAACGCCAAGCTCAACGGGCCGAATGGACCCTGCGGGCCGTGTTCTGAGATCTTTTTTGATTATCAGCCCAATGATCCCACTGTCCCAAAAGACCCGGATGACATAAAGGGGCGTTTTGCGGAAGTCTGGAACCTAGTTTTTACGCAATTTAACCGCCAAGAAGGCGGTGAGCTGGAACCCTTGCCCAGTAAAAACATCGATACAGGCATGGGCCTAGAACGGCTTTGCGCCGTGATCCAGGGTGTTGAGAGTAATTTCCAGACTGATCTTTTTGTGCCGATCATTGCCGCTATTGATAAAGAAATTACCGCAAATTTAAGCACTAAAGACAAACGGATTATCGCAGACCACATCCGCGCGGCGACCTTTGCGATCAATGACGGAATTATTCCATCCAATAAAGAACGCGGATCGGTTGTGAGAAAACTTATTACTCGTTCGGCATCTTATGCTTTGCCTTATGGAATTCACAATCCTTGTCTTTACAAATTAGTGCCTATCATTGCTGAAACAATGAAAACTCAATATCCTGAATTAATTGAAAATGCAGAGAAAATATCTGGATACATTAAAACGACTGAAGAATCCTTCATAAAAACATTAAGTGAAAACATCCCAAAACTTCAAAATTTTGTCAAAGATGGTGTTGTATTCAATCCAGATGATTTCGGTGAGCAAGTAGGTGAAGTCCTTTTTAAATTTCATACAACTAACGGACTTCCGCCAGAAGTAAGTCTCATCGTGATCAAAAAAGAAGTCCCACTTACAGACTATGAACAAGAAAAAGCCCTAGAAGTTTATTTTATAAAAATGACTGAACATCGTGAAATTTCCAGAAAAGGCAGCAAAATGACCGGCGATGTGTTCATTGATATGGACTTGGACTTAAGTGCTCCTAAAACAAACTTTTTAGGTTATCAAACCCTCCATGCAGAAGCAAAAATTTTGCGGATCTTCAAAGGCCAGGAATCGGTCAAACAGGCCTTGGCCGGAGAACAGGTGCGCATCGTCCTGGACCAGACCCCGTTCTATGCCGAGTCTGGCGGACAGATCGGCGACACCGGTGAAATTCATAGCCGGCAGGGGAAACCCGCGAAGCTAACCGTGACTGACACACAAAAAATCGATGATATCTTTTTACATACGTGCACGATTGACCAAGGCCAGATCCATCTCGAAGACGGGGTGGAAGCGCTGGTGGATGAAACCCGGCGACTTTCGATCATGCGTAATCATACCGCCACCCATCTGCTTCAGGCTGCGCTGCGCAAAGTTTTAGGAGAACATGTTCAGCAGCAGGGCTCGGTGGTCGATGAAAAGCGCCTGCGTTTTGATTTTACTCATCCCAAAGGATTAACTGATGAGGAACGAACTGCCGTTGAACAGCATGTGAACGGAAATGTCCAGGCCGGTCTGAATGTTAAAAAAAATGAAATGACGATCGCGCAAGCCCGTCAAAAAGGCGCATTGGCTTTCTTTGCAGAAAAATATGGCGAAAATGTACGCGTCGTGCACGTGCCGGGATGTTCAACGGAATTATGCGGGGGAACCCACCTGGACAATACCCGAGAAATCCGGCTCTTTAAGATCATTTCGGAAGGTGCCATTGCTCAAGGCATCCGGCGCATCGAGGCTACGACCGCTTCCTCGGCAGAGGCGGTCATCAAAATGAAGCAGCAACAAACCTTAGATGAACAGGAAAAACAGAAAAAGAAACAACAAGACAAAGAGCATTTACAGCAGACATTTGAAGCGCTCAAAAATCAGATCGACTCGATGATCGCCGATTCGAAACCAATAAAAGATACCCTCATCATTATGCATACCTTCGAAGATGTGGATATCAACCTGCTGCGAAGCTTATCTGATATTACAAAACAAAAGGTGAAAAGCTGCGCTGTTATTTTTGCTTCACAGTCCCCGGAGCGGGAAAGCCTGATCATCGCCTTAACGGATGATCTAGTCAACGGCGGCCTTTTGGCCCATGATGTGATCAAAAAGATTGCCCCTCTTATGAACGGAAGCGGAGCGCCATGCCTGGCTGCGCGGCAGCAACTACCGCAAGCCGGCCGTATAGTCAGCCAATGCCTTCATTTGCGCGTCGTCCATGCGCGTTGCGATCGTGCGCATGATCTTGCCATTGAGGTCGACGCCGTCCTTGTCATTGCCGCGCTCACCGGCCTTGAATGCCTTGAGCTGCGCATACGTGTAATCCGCCTGTTGTCCCGCCACGCGCGGGAAGTTGCTGGGAACACCCACGCCGTTGGGGGAATGGCACGACGAGCAGGCGGGCAGCGCCGTGGTCGTGTTGCCGGCGCGATAAAGCGTTTGCCCGGCCTTGGCCAACGCGGGATCCTTGGCCGCGAGCGGCTTCGGCTTTTGCTGCGCATAGAAAGTGCCGAGCGCGATCATGTCCTCCGGCGACAGCGTGGCCACCATACCCTGCATGATCGCGTTAGCGCGCACGCCGGATTTGAAATGCTGCAATTGGCGGGTGATATAGTCCGCTCCCTGTCCGGCCAGGTTGGGATTGATCGACACCGCGCTATTGCCGTCGGCGCCATGGCAGGCGGCGCAAATCGACTGTGCAATTTCCTTGGCTTTGGCCAAATCCGGTTTCGCGGTGCCTTGCGCGATGACCTGCGGGGCGCACAACGCCAGAGCAACGGTCGTCAGGGCGACGAAGAGCGACTTGTTGCGATTCATTCCAGGTGACTCCTCGGTTGCTCTTTGCTGCAGGTATCAGCACACATTTGCAATATTTCCACGGGCGGTTGACGATTCGATTGGCGCCGGCCGCGACTCGATGCCGCCACGGTGCCAAAGGCCGACATGACCACCAAACGCGCTATTGTAACGGACTCGTCCCGACCGGCGAAAGCCGGAACTGCCATGGACGACAGCGGTCCGCATCCGCTCCGGGGTGCCGAATTTGTCATCGGCGCCGCGGCCCCCGCGCAGTTGCCCGCCGAAGGTGCGCCCGAAATCGCGTTCGCCGGGCGCTCCAATGCCGGAAAATCGAGCGCCATCAATGCGCTTGCATTGCGTACACGGCTGGCGTTTGCCAGTCGCACGCCGGGACGCACCCAGCAGATCAACCTGTTCCTGTTGCGATCGGGGGCGCTGATTGCCGATCTGCCCGGTTATGGCTACGCCGCCGTTGCCAAGTCCATCAAGCGAGTCTGGCAGGATTTTCTCTGGCACTACACGACAACGCGGTCGACGCTGATCGCGTTGGTGCTGGTCGTCGATTCGCGCCATGCATTGAAAGAGGCGGATCTCGAAATCTTGCGCGGTTTTGTGCCCTCGGGGCGCCCCGTGCT
>JBBRHV010000033.1:0-21535 GCA_038222225.1 Candidatus Omnitrophota bacterium | reverse complement strand
GACCTGGTCCTTTTTGATCATTTCGCTTTACCCCCTTTGAAGGATAAAGCTTACCAGATGACTGGTACATTTTTCACGCGGTTTTTAGTGGTACACTTTTCACGCTGATAACTGGTACATTATTACATGCTGATTAACAATCCGTTCATTGGGGACCAGCTCCAGATACCTGCCTCCAAAAAAACTGGATTTACCGGTCGTGAAATTCGTGAACGACATCCGGAAGGACCCGCCCTCCTTCGCATCCATTTCATGAACCCTGGCCGTGAATCCGTTGGGCGGAAGCCATTTACTGAGAGCCTCCGCATCCAGAAAAGCCTTGTAAATTTTCTCCGGTTTGGTCCTCAGTACCCGGTGAAGCCGGATGGTGTTGGTTTCCATAGAGTCCTCCTGTGATTTCAATAAGGTGGAATAAGGTGTTGAATAAGGCGTCAGCACCTTTATTTTGTTTTAAGTCGGGGATAAGGATCAAACGATTACAGAAATAACTTCGCGGGTTGCAACTTCGCAGGTTCATTCGAGGGGGCCAGCATACAGACCTGTTGAAAATTTACCAATGACATCCTTTTACTGATTTTTTTTCTTTCGATGGAGCCCCGCGGACTGAAGTCCACGGTTCCTTTGTTCTCGAGATTCCGCCCTGCGGAATCCCGACCGGAACGCCTTCCATCCCCCATCTAAAGATGGGGGTGTTTCGGCGTCGGGATAAAAACACATTTATGGGATATTGAACTGTCGTGTGATTCTTCAATGACATCTCTGCACTTTTCTTATTAACAAGAATTAAGGCAACCTCTAAAAATGCTATTTTTGGGTCATTTACTGATTCCGTTATCGTCGATAAAGAGTCATTCATTTTGACTGTAAATGGAATTATTAGAGGTAGCCTTAAGTCTTCCATCGGTTCCCCAGAAAAACCCATTCTAACAATCATACCCCAGCAATCTCCTTTGTCTGTCGGGTTATCTTCTATAACCACCCAACCGTCTGTAAAAAAACGGGCATATTCAATCGACAGTATCCTCGCTGCGTCCTGACTCACACCATCCTCAATCACTATGCCTTCAATCTGCTTCACCCTTTCCTTATAATCACCGCATTGAATATCTCTGTTCCCCGTAATAAACGGAATCACTTCGGGCAATAGAAGCATGAGGAATTTCGCAACTGGCTGTACTCAGAAGAGGCTGAAAACTTCTTTAAGAATCAAACGCTTTTGATTTAGATTTCTACTGAAACGACTTCAGTGTGACTGCACCAATTAAACCCAACAAAAAACATGTTGGCACAACATATAAAGCGACCTTGCCGAGAGACTTCATGGTTTCACTAAATAAAACGCCCTTAATTCCCCGGGCTTCATTCTCAAATATTTTTCGTATGGGAGGCACAAACCACAATAAAACATTGGCCATCATCATGCCCAGCACCAAAGAAGAAAAAAAGATTGGTGTTGCAAGAAGAAAACTTGAAATGAACGTAGTGGCTGATCCGCCCTCCCGCCAAAACTCCGACAAGCGACCAGAGTGATTGGGATAAACATAAACGTGAAAAGACCAGAGCACATTAAATTGTATATAATAAAAAAAGCTGGTTCCCGCGATGCCTATCGGAATTAAAATTAAATTCCACGGGCTTTTTCGTCTCTTCGCTCTTTCTTGAGCTTCGTTAATATATTTTTTAATTTTGTTCATAAAATTATTATGACCGATTTAAAAAGCCATTGCAAGATATTATCTTACAAAGGCTTGGGATAATATTAACTCCCCGCTCACCCCAAATATCCGAACTTTTCCGTAACTATTTATGTGGGGATGAATAATAAAAAGAACAGTGATAAAAATACGATTGTTTTTTGAAGCTTATTAGGGCGCTGGCTTATTTCTTAAGTATCATTTTAACAGCTTGCTCAAGCGCGGGGTTGAAACGCTCAGGGGCTTTAAGCATCAGAAAATGATCCAGTCCGGTCAACTCGATCAGTTCAAAGTTTCTTATGTGTCGTCTGTTCGCTTCAACATCTGTTGGCCAAAGATCGGCATTCACGGCCACGACCGGAACATCTAATCCATCAAACCGCTTGGCCACATCACCTGTCAGATATCCTCCCAATGACCCGTTTATTGCACTGAGCGCAACCTTGGGATCAGCCAAAGACATATCAGAGATCACCCATTCATTGACCGGCGAGTTATCAGAACGCAGCATCCCTGTAACAAAACCTCTGACACCCTGTTTGAAATCTTCCTTGAATGGCGCGGTCATCTCTTTGAACTGTTCTTCCCCCAGGGGATACTCCACATTCTGAAGGTCATCAACCGCGACCAATCCAATAACCTTCTCCGGCATCAAACGGGCCGCCTCTGCGATCACAAGGGCACCCATGGAATGACCGATCAAGACCACCTTCTCTGCCCCGATACTCTCGACAACCGCCTTCACATCCTGACCAAAAGCTTCCATGGTGTAATTCTCACGCTCACTCCCAGAACGGCCATGCCCAGCCAGATCGATCAGAACCATGTGATACTTCACCTTGAAATACTCTACCTGCTCTCTCCAGTAGCTCGCATCACAACTCCATCCGTGAACGAACACAATGACCGGCCCATCTTGCCCCTGCTCGTAATAATTGATGGCTGTGCCATCAACAGAGGTCGCTATTTTGACCGTCTCAACGTCCTGATAAAAACCGGCCTGCGCAAGAACAGGCGAAAGCCCGATACCGAGAATTAAAAACATTATTGTAAGTAATTTTAAAACGCTTTTTTGTCTCATGTTCTCTCCATTGTTATAGAGACGGCTCACGAACCGTTGCGCAAACGCGAAAAAATTTCGTATCCCCAATTGCCCCCTCAAACACCCCCAAAATTCGAACTTTCGTATTATCGCAATGGGAACATTATAACTCATTATATCCGAAGTAGTAAGCAAGAAAAAAACCCCAGCTACGATTAGTAACTGGGGCTATAATCCGAAAAAAGTTCGGATTTTCAATTGGCTCCCCCGCGAGGACTCGAACCTCGGACATAGTGGTTAACAGCCACTCGCTCTACCAACTGAGCTACAGGGGAATAAGATTTTAAAGAACAATGAAACTAAACTGAAACCTATTTGTTCCCCTCGCCCAACAGTATTGTTTTGCACAGCAAAACATCAGGGCTCGGGGTAAATTCACACCTATCATTTACGCACGCTTCGCTCCATAAATGACGTGTTCATTGAGTTTCAATTATAGAGAAAAACAAGGCCTTGTCAACTGCAAAATGGCTGAGTAAGCCCGGCTCCCGTCCCCATAATTTTACGAAAAATATCCCCAATTCCTTCGAATGTCATTGTAAAATATAACTTAGGATTAAAAAAATCGCGCTTTTTTAAAAATCACCTGAACAAGGACTTCCTCATGTACAAACACACGCAAACCGGATGGGTCATAATTTATTCCTTCACAGCCGCACTGCTGGCGATCCTGGCTGTCCACTTTTTTTCTCCTTCGGTCCCTCCATTGATCCTTGAGCTTGTCATATTTCTCTGCATACCGCTCTTTGCGACACTCACGGTCAGCATAAAGAGCCGCATTCTCCACATTGTATTCGGCATCGGTCTCATTCGGATGCGCTTCAAACTCGATGAAGTCATCTCATGTAAAATTGTCCGCAATCAGTGGTGGTGCGGGTACGGTATCCACGGCTGGTTTAAAAAGGGCTGGCTGATCAATGTCTCCGGCCTTGATGCCGTAGAATTAAAAATAAAAAACGGAATGGCCTACCGCATCGGGACCGATGAACCGCAAAAACTCCATGAGGCCATTCAAGCAGAAATGAAGGCTCTCGGTCAATAATTTTTTCTTCCAGCGCGAACCCTTTCAACAGCGCCGGCAATTTATGAAGAATCACTTCATCCTCGGTCTTGCGCGCTCAAAACGGACCTTGCAATATTTTCAAAAAACATAGGAACCCCTCCCCCCTTCTCTGATACAATAAAATAACTGACGATTTAGGAAAAATTGAATGCCTATCAAACTTACAAAAGCAAAAAAACGTAAAAAATGGGTCGATGATGCCATTTTTACCATCCTGATCCTGATCCCGGCCTTCGCGGTCACGGCGCTGCTTTTGGTGAATTTTGAAAATCGCATTTTCAGTTTTATCACGCGGGCCCTGGCCATCGACACTCAACTTCTCTTTACATTTCTCTTTTTCATCTTTATCATCTGCGGAACGCTTTTGTTCATCATCCTGCAATGGGCGGACCATGACAATGCGCGCTTTAAGCTCAAGCGGGATCAATTCCGCTCCCTGCTGGTCTGCCCCGACTACTACGGCAGCGTTCACCGGCTCAACGTGGACAAGTACATCTCCGGACAGCTCAAAGAGTCACCCCAGCAACAAAAAATTGAGGTCGACCATGAACTGCGGACCTCCGACTTTGTCGCGACCGATCAAACCTATAAGTCCCTGGCCGCCCGCAAAACGGATATCGAATTTCAAAACGGAAAACTCCACGGCTGCTTCAAAACCCATTTTGCATCCGGAGGCGTTCTCGCCGAAATCAATTATGGAAACGGACGGCTCAACGGCCCGCTGATGGTCTATTACCCCAATGGCATGCTCCACAACAAAAAGCTTTTTCAGGATGGAAAACTCAACGGCTTTTTTCAAGCCTGGGATGAAGACGGTGCCCTCTTTTTTGAAATTGAGTTTAAGGATGACCTGCAGCATGGGTTAGACCGAATCTATCGAAAAGGCGGCATCATTGAGTATGAAGACACCTATGTCAAAAACAGACGGATCCTTCGCAAAACCTTCGATCTCAACGGCAAGCTCAAATTCGAACAAAGCTACCTGACCAAAGATTTTGAGATCAGAGACACCTAACTATTTTACGAGAGATACATTTCCCGGCGGGAATTGAGAGACATGGTTAACGTTGAATGATCCACATATTCAACGGAACTTCCCATCGGAATACCGACCCCGATACGCGATATCCGGATCCCCAAAAATCGCAGCTGATCGGCAATATACAGCGCGGTCATTTCACCTTCCGTGTCCGCATCGGTGGCGATCAAGACCTCTTGAACATTGAGACGCCGAATACGCTCCAACAAAAGTTCCACCTTCAGATCATCCGGCCCCCGGCCATCCGACGGTGAAATAGCGCCTAACAACACATGATAAAGCCCGTGGAAAACACCGGTCCGTTCGACAGCCAGCAAGTCCTTGGGATTTTCGATCACACAGATCACCGACCGGTCCCGGCTTTCATCCTGACAGATGCGGCAGACCTCCTGATCCGTCAAACTGTTGCATTCCTTACAGAATCTCAATTCTTCCTTTAAACGGCGGATCCCCTCCGCTAAGGAGGCGGCTTCCTCCGAAGGACTGTTTAAAAGCCAAAACACCATGCGTTCTGCACTGCGCCGGCCGATTCCGGGCAGCCTGGTGAATTGTTCGATCATTTGTTCAACTAATTTGGGATATGCCATTTCAATCCTTATAGCGTAAAACATAAAGGGAACATCAAAATCAGAATCAAAGTCAAAATCAAAAAAACTAAAAAAATTTAAAATCTACACGATATTCTTGCTGATTTTTGCTTTACGCTTTATTCATTATGCCACGTCGAAACGATCTCGCCCCCAAACGTATCCAGCGCGCCCTGAACCATCGGAGAATCCGCTTCAACAGTTTGCGGCTTGATATCCTTAACAATCTTATACCGGATAAATATCGGCCGTCCCAGACTTTGCGAAAAAATCTTTTCAACAAGCTGAATGTTGTCGCCGTGTTCCATGGAATCCTTATAAAATTCGAACTCCGGGCTGAACCCGATCATTAAACACCCCTCGTCATCCAAAGAAACCGGAACCGACTCCTGAAGATAGGTCGCTAAAGACATTCTCTCCTTTGAAACGGCATGCGTTAACGCCGACCATTCCTTTGCGCAATACTGCAGATCAACAATACGGGAAACCGGGTCTACGGCCGGCTCAGAAACCTGGATCGGATTTTCGCTGAACAAGCCCTTCCCCGGCACCTCATCCTTCTTCTCTGAAAGGGCCGGCGTATTCAACGGATTCAGCTGTCCTCTTTTGTTTTTGATCAAACTGCCCGCGACAAAATTCTGTTCTTCCGGCGGATTGGGCGTCTCGAACTCCGTTTGAAGCCCGTCCGGACTCTTGGGAACCGACTTGGAAGCCGCCTCGACTCCTGTTCCTACTCCTAAGGACAAGGTAAATTTTGCGAAGGCGATCTCAAGCGGACTGCGCTCACTCTCCGTGATACGGGCGATGTCCTGCGCTTCAATAAAAATATCAATGGCTTTCAAAATATCGAAAAGCTTAAACTGCTGAGCCTGTTTAAAATATTCTGTTTTGACCTCTCCCGGATAATCCACGAGCTTGCCCATCTCCTGAACCATTTCCTTGGATGGACCGGCAACGCTCATCACCATCAGATTGCGGAAATGCTCCACCAGATCCCTCGTCAGCTGTTTAATATCCTTTCCCCTCGCGATCATGTCATCGAAAATCATCAGCGCCTGCGCGCAGTTCCCGGCGGCTAACGCTCCGGCGAGACTGAACAAAAGTTCCACCTCAACCAACCCCAGCATGGAATACACATCGCCTCCCCGGACCTCCCGGTCCTTGGATGACCCCACCTGATCCATAATGCTTAACGCATCGCGGAAACTTCCCTGCGACGCTTTGGCAATGGCATAGACGGCCGGCATATCAATCGTCAACTTTTCCTTTTTCGCGATGTCTTTCAACGCGTCGCAGCTTGTCTTAAAGGAGATCCTTTTGAAATCATATTTCTGACATCTGGAAATAATCGTCGCCGGGACTTTGTTGGGATCGGTGGTGGCAAAAATAAATTTGACGTGTTCCGGAGGCTCTTCCAGCGTCTTTAACAAAGCATTAAAGGCCTCGGTGGTCAGCATATGGACTTCATCCACAATATAAATTTTATAACGCCCGTAACTCGGCGCGAATTTCACATTTTCCCGGATCGTGCGGATTTCATCGATCCCGCGGTTTGATGCCCCGTCGATCTCCAGCACATCAAAACTGTTGCCCTGCGCAATGGACTGACAGGACGCGCACGTTCCGCAGGGCTCCACCGTCAGCCCTTTTTCGCAATTCAAAGCCTTAGCCAAAATCCGGGCGCAGGAAGTCTTGCCGATTCCGCGGGGACCGCAGAACAGATACGCCTGCCCCAAACGCCCCGACTCAACGCCGTTCTTTAAAACCTCAGTAATATGCTCCTGCCCGATAACGGCATCGAACGTTTCGGGACGATATTTCCTCGCTAAAACAAGATATGACATGGAACACCTTTGAACATCGGATTGGTTAATTCTTGATTTGAATGTATTTTAACACAAAACCGTTCTTTTCAAATTTAAAATCAAAAATTGTTTTCCGGATTTGAAACGGCCGCCAGCGCTAAACCCAAATCAGCGTGTCGAAACACATATCCCGTATCCAAAAGCCTAGCCGGAAGAGCATAAGCCCCCTGCAAAATGACCTCGTCAGCCATTTCGCCGGCGATCAATCTTAAAACCGCGGCCGGCACCGGCAGAAGGGCCGGTCGATGCAGAAATTTCGCCAAAATCGCCGTGAACTCGCGGTTGCTGACCACCTGCGGTGATGAACAATTCACCGGCCCCTTCAGTTCCTCATGCGCCAGAATATGGTCCAAAATCCGCGGGATCTCACAAATCGCGATCCAGCTGAACGGCTGCCTCCCGTTTCCCATCGCGCCTCCCAGACCAAAACGAAAAACCGGCAAAAGCCTGGCCAGGATACCCCCCTTTGGGCTCAACACCGCCCCCAGACGCACGATCACCGTCCGGGTGCCGAGCAGCTCAGCCGCCTTAAGCGCCTCACCCTCCCAGGCCTGACAAACTCCCGCCAAAAAGGTATCCCCCGGCCCCGCTGATTCATCGCAGCGCTCCTCCATTGTGCGATGACCGTAAAACCCGACTGCGGAGGCACAGATAAAAGCCTTCGGAGGTGTTATCATTTTTCGGAAGGTGTCCACCAAAAGCCGCGTGCCCTCAACCCGGCTTTCCAAAATCTCCTTCTTATAACCGGCATTCCAGCGCTTGTCCGCTAAATTAGCTCCGGCCAAATGAATAACGGCATCAACACCCTGCAAGGCCTGCGCATCCAGCTTTGCCGCTTTAGGATCCCAAAGCACCTCTTCCCCAAACGATGCCCTTGAAAAAGGCCGTCTACGAAGGCAGCACACGGACTGATTTTGATTTTCAAAATGAGAACACAGGTAAGACCCGATAAGGCCGGTTGAGCCGGTGACAGCAATCTTCATAACAGCTAACCATTATTCTGAACAATGCGGAACGTGTTGTATGCAAGATGCACACTGGGTTCCTTTGAAAAATCTTCCAGGATCGCCTGGCACAGCTGATCGGTAGTTGAACGCCGGCGCTTGGCCTCGGTCAGATAACGCAGGGTCAAACGCACCCCGCTGTCTTTAATGTCGACATAAACGATCGGCGTGAATTTCTGAAAATAGATCATATACTTGTCTTTCATGCGGTCAATCTTGCGGGCAAAACGCTCATCCAGTCCTTCGGCAAATTTGACACCATGCTTCTCTATGATCTCCTTGGCCCGGCGCCAATCGCTTTCAAACGTCACGATCAGCGGGATCTCATTCCAGATGAATTCAAATCCCCGGTTGTAATTGAAATTGGGATACTTAAAAAGAAAACTGTTGGGAACAGTCACAATACGGCCGGTGCTCTGATCCGCGTCCACCCAGTTGCCGATCTCAAGAAGGATAGTCTGAAAAAGGCGTATGTCGATCACATCTCCGCGGACACCGTTGATCTCAATGCGGTCCCCCACTTCAAAAGGCTGGCGCGTAATAATGAAGACCCATCCGGCGACGGAAAGAATAACCTCCTGCAGGGCCAAAGCCAGACCGGCGCTTAAGAACCCAACAAAGATCGTAAACGAACTGAACCGCTGGATCCAGATGAAAAAAATGGCCAGGATCAGAAAAAAATTGACAAGATAAATCGCATTCTTGCGAACGGTATGACGGGATTTCAGGTTCTTGACCCGGCGGTTAATAATTCTCACCAAAAGAAAAAGCAGCAGGTAGGCAAGCACCGCAAAAAGGACGGTCGCGATAATTTTTGTCTGAATCGGATCGGCAATGCCGTTCTGAGCCAAATTTCTGGAAAGGGCGTCCGCGGATCCGGAAATACCAGCCGTCAGATCAAACGGTGAACCGGTCTGAGCCAGAGCCGGTGAGGCGAACACGCAGAAGAACACACTCAACACAAAACTGAATAAGATGAAAATGTTAATCACTTACGCCTCCTTTCACCTTTCCTATACTAGCCGCTGCCGGCCTAAAAGTCAACGCACTCCCTTATTTCTTGGTACCGAAATATTGACGCAGATCATTTTTCAGCGAAAGAGCGATCCGTTTGCGGTCCAGATCAACTTCCAGAACCGTCACCTCCACTTTCTGATGAACATGGAGAACGTCATTGGGGTCTTTCACAAATTTATCCGAAAGCTGGCTGATATGCACCAGGCCTTCCACATGAACGCCGATGTCGACAAACGCGCCGAAGTTGGTCACATTGGTCACCACCCCGGGCAGTTTCATGCCGGGTTTGAGATCCTCCGGCCGGGTCACCCCTTTTTTAAATGCAAACAGCTCGAATTGAACGCGAGGATCGCGCCCGGGCTTGGCCAGTTCCTGCATAATATCTTCCAGCGTGGGACGGCCGATGAAATCCGTGACATACTGATCCAGCAGAATACGGCTTCTCAACTGCGGATTGTGCGTCATTTCACTGACCCGGACCTTCAAATCTTTTGCCATCCGCTCAACGATCGGATAGGCCTCCGGATGAATCGCGCTGGCATCCAACGGATTGGCCCCGTCACGGATCCGCAAAAACCCGGCCGCCTGCTCAATAGCTTTGGGGCCAAGGCCGGATACGTTGTAAAGCTCTTCCCGGGAATTGAACCGTCCATGTTCTTCCCGGTAAGCGACAATCGCCTGAGCGCGGGTGGTCCCTAGGCCCGAAACATAGGTCAACAGCTGCCGGCTGGCGGTATTGAGCTCCACCCCGACATTGTTCACGCAGCTGACCACCGTATCATCCAGACTTTGCCGCAATAAATTCTGATCAACATCATGCTGGTATTGGCCGACGCCGATGGATTTGGGATCGAGTTTGACCAGCTCCGCCAGCGGATCCATCAGCCGGCGGCCGATCGAGATCGCTCCGCGGACAGTCACATCAAAATTCGGAAATTCTTCGCGCGCCACATCTGAGGCGGAATAGATCGAAGCCCCGCTTTCATTGACCACCAGAACATGAACGTCCTCGGGCAAATCAAGGCCGCGGATAAATTCCTCGGTCTCGCGTGAGGCGGTTCCGCTGCCGATGGCAATAAAACGGATCTTAAAACGCTCCACGAATTGCGGGATCATCCGTGCGGCGGACTGCATCTGCGCTTCCGATCCGACCGGAAAAACCGTTTCATTCATCAGAAACGCGCCATTCTCATCCAGACAGACCACTTTGCAGCCGGTGCGGAATCCCGGATCCACCGCCATCACCCGATGATGACCCAGCGGAGATTCCATCAAAAGCCCGCGTAAATTCTTTACGAAAACCTCAATGGCTTCGTGATCCGCTTCAGCCTTGGTGGCGATCCGCACCTCGGTTTCCATCGAAAGCGACAACAGCCTCTTGTACGAATCACGGACTGCCATTTTGACCTGCTCGGCGGCGTCATTCTTCGCCTTTAAGAAAAATGAATCCAGAATGGCCAGGGCTTCCTCTTCCGGGGCAACCACCCGCAGCATGAGCATGCCTTCTTTTTCTCCACGCCGGACAGCCAGCAGGCGATGCGAAGGAATGGAACTGACCGATTCCTGCCAATCAAAATAATCCCGGTATTTCGCGCCCTCCTCATCCTTGCCGCGAACCACTTTCGAACGGTAAATCCCCTTTTCAAAGAATAACGCCCGCATCCGGGCACGGACATCCGCCTGCTCATTGACCCACTCGGCGATGATATCCCGCGCGCCGGCTAAGGATTCCTCGTAATTGGCGACTTTTTTTTCTTCATTAATATATTTGGCGGCTTCCTCGACAATATCAAACTCACCCTGCTCAAACAATTTCTGCGCCAGCGGCTCCAATCCCTTTTCCTTGGCCACCGTGGCCCGCGTCCGGCGTTTCGGTTTAAAGGGAAGATAAATATCCTCTAGGACACTCATGGTCTCGGCGGCCATGACCTTGTCTTTGAGTTCATCGGTCAACTTTTTCTGCTCAATGAGGGATTTGATGATCGCCGCACGGCGCTTGTCCAGCTCGCGCAATTGATTGATGCGGTCGCGGATATTGGTGATCTGAACCTCATCCAGACTTCCGGTGGCTTCTTTGCGGTAACGAGAAATAAACGGGACGGTCGCGCCGCCGTCCAAAAGTTCAACGGTGGCACCGACGCTACGATCCGACAGAGACAGTTCAGCGGAAATTTTCGGGATATAGTCATTCATCATGCTGTGAGATCACTTTTAAAAAGACATTAAAATAGGCAGGATTAAAAATTAATTCCCATCTTCAATCCATACTCTGTTGTCAGATTCTTCGGCTCCGTCGTTGATCCGACAATTGTCCCGACATTATTTTGCCAATAGATGACATCGGACGCAGCGATATTCCACATCGAAAAAAACGGCTCGGCAAACAGCTCAACCGGGCCGATCTCCTTGGCAACTTTGACAGAACCGCGGTACCCATGACCGATACGCTGAGTGTGTTTGCCCTGGTCATTAAAAAAATACGGATTGCTATCCCACCCCACAAACGCCAGGCCTTGAATATAACTTTCATTCCTGCCGCTCACCAGGTAATCGTATTCCAGGTTCAATGCGACCGATAACCCATGCTCCATTTTTTGCTCATAATCGATCCCTAAAGGAATGTAGAAATATTCCTGCTCACGGTTATAGGAAGAGTGTCCCGTCGTGGTCAGCTTACGGCCATCGTGGTCCTTTAGTCCCCAATAACCGACACCCGCGTAAGGCGTGAACAGATGCTTCTGGTTATAAGGAAAATCATACCCCACCACCGCCCGGGTCTCGACAATAAAATGCTTTTCCCCCATCAATTCCCCGGTGCCTTCAGATTGATACTTCATATTGTTATCAGCGGCATAACGCGCTTCCAAACGGACCACATTGATCCCGTTGGTATGACTAAAAACCTCTTTCATACCGGAGACTTCCTTGTTGACCTTCGTCCGGTGCGTATAAACGCCCTGAACACCCAGCATGGTGCCGGTATTTTTCATCAGGCTCGGTTCCGCGTAACGATAACCAAAGACTTCCGTCGCCAAAGAAAAGTCATTCAACTCATTCTCATCAAAATTGAAATACGTATAGGACCAGGAATCTTCCCGCGACTTCGGCAATGTTCCCAAGTCCGCCGGTTCATCCAGCGACAGCGGCTCCGGGGATGCGACGGCCTTTGTTTTGCTGTGCACCTTTGACTCAACCTTGATCGGCTCAGTTTTCACCTTCACCGACGGTCGCTTTGCGTCAAGCCCGTCATTGTTGAGCACACAAATGTCCTTGTAATTAACCGCCCCGGCCGTATGCGATTTCTGCATACAATCCAGACTTTGCGCGATCACGTCCTCCCGCTCAGCCGCCTGCACCGTTGAGAAGGCCGCAAACAACATTCCTACACATAGACACACCGCTAAAAGATTTAGCTTCATTTGCCGTCCTCTTTAAAAGTTTACTCCCATACGAAGGCCGTATTCCTCCGTACGATTGTTGGGTTCAATACCGCATGTTTCACTCGTACATGACACCGCCGATGGCTGAATATGCCAATACCGCACAAACGGTTCCACAAAAAAATCAACAAGCTCTGACGCCCGGGAAAGCTTCACCGATGACCTCGCCCCATACCCCCGCGGCTGCGGATTCGATAGCATTTGCGTATAATTGCCGTACGGGTCATCCTCAAAATGGCTTTTCTGTTGGCCGGTCATGAACCAGTCGTACTCCCCGTTCCACTTCAATTTCCATTTCTCCGACAACTCACGGCCTAGATCAATCCCGATTGGAATATAGTAATATTGTGATTCCCGGTCATACCCCCAATTTCCGGTTGTTGTCCGTTTTCCGCCATTGTCATCCAGCAGATAGCGATAGCCGAATCCCGCATAAGGCGTCGCGATCAATCCATGCTTCAGGTAATAATCATAGCCACCCATGGCTCTCAACTCATAACTGTAATGCTTTTCGCCAAAGGCCTCTCCGGTGCTCCGAGATCGGTAATGCCCATTCCACATGCCGCTTAAACGCGCATCAAGCTTAATCACCGTTGGATGCATCACGGTCTTGCTCAGTTCCTCACGTGAATTCACTTTATAGGGCTCACGAAAACGGTGAGCATATTCACTGCGGACGCCGTACATGGTGCCGTCCACTTTCATAAACCCCTCTTCCCGGTAACTGTAGTCAAAAACTTCCAGCCCGACATCCATCGAATTTTTAGGATCATTAAAATCAAGAAACTGTTCGGACAATGTTTTTTTCGGATCGCGGATCGCGACTTCCTTCCCGGGGATCGAATATTCCGGTTCTGCGATATGGGCAACGGTCGTGACTTTTGAATCCCTGACCTCAGGTTTGACGCTGCCCACGTCCGCTGCGGCGCTGCGGGCAGAAACCTTTTGAACAGTTGGGGCAGTCTGAGCAGACTCACTTTTTGAAACAGCTTGAGCAGTCGCAGCTGCTGGGATCACGGGAACAGCCGCCCCCTTTTGAACAGCCTGAACACTGCCGCGGCTGGAAGCTGTGCTGCGATTTTGTTCATAGCTATCGAGCGCCTGCCCGATCACGTTTCGACGCGGCTGAAAAGCTTCATAACGGCTGGTCACATAAGAAGGCTCCGCCGCGGCACATAGGCGCTCAGGCGCTGTAGAAAAGAGGAGGATGAAAAGCATCCCCAAACAAATTTTCGAATGAGGTCGATTTTTCATAAAATGATAGTACTAAGTGTATATTAAGAAGTTCCGACGAAACTGGCAATTAAAAAAACACTTTTTTTGAAATCTGAAAAAAAACCGGAAAGGGACCCCCTCCACTCCCTCAGATTCGTTTTGCCTTGCAAAACAAAAGGGGTCGGCTCGGCGGCAGGCAGGCTTTTCAGGGTCCGTTTTTCTTTTCTGAAAAAGCAAAACTTCCTGCCCCTACGGGATAGGAAGTTTAACGATTCAAAAAAAAACGGAGAGATCGGGATTTGAACCCGAGAGCCCAGTCACCCAGGCTAACTGCTTAGCAGGCAGCTCCGTTCGGCCACTCCGGCATCTCTCCATAATTTACTCTTCAGTTTGATCGCCCACAGCTTCTTCAGGGCGAGAGACCTTGCAACAAATGATATATAGAATAAAGCCTGACCCGCTGTTTCGCAAGAAATATTTTTAATTCCTATCTTCTTGCGCGGCGATCCCCCTGCTTTTTCCCGCAGCCCGTTTGGCTTCAAAAAAAGAACTTAAGAACGCTGCGCATTCCTCGGCCAAAACTCCGCCAACAACTTCATACTGGTGATTCAACGCATGATTTTGGGAAATATTCAAAACTGAACCGCAAGCTCCGGTCTTGGGATCTGCGGCACCAAAACAAATCCTGCCGATACGCGCCAAAACAAGCGCCCCGGCACACATACAGCACGGCTCTAAAGTGACATACAAACAACAATCCTGCAGCCATTTGGACTGAAGGGTGTTCGTAGCCTGAGTCAACGCAATCATTTCGGCATGGGCCGTTGGATCCTTGAGCATCTCAACCTGATTGTGCGCCCGCGCGATAATACTGTCTTTGTAGACGATTACGGCCCCAACCGGCACCTCATCGCTTGCGAACGCGCGCTTCGCCTGTTTGAGCGCCTCCCTCATGAAAATTTGATCCATGTTTTCCATAAGTTCACTTACGCCTTTGATGAACGACCCTGGATCACCGGAAGCGTGATACGGATATGCGTCCCTTGTCGCTGATTGCTCTTAACCTGAATTTCACCCATCGCGCTTTTAATGAGCGCGTAGGCGATCGACAGCCCCAAACCTGAATTTTTATGAACACCCCGGAATTTTGTTGTGAAAAACGGCTCAAAAATATGCGGCAAATCTTCCGGCGAAATTCCGATCCCCTGATCCCGGAGATCGATCAGACAGACCTTTTTATCCTTACTCAACGCGATGGACACGGTCAAAAGCCCGCCGGAATCCATGGCCTGAATAGCATTATCTAAAATATTACTGATCACCTGTGAAAAATCAACCGCTCCCATCCGGACTTTGACCGCGCTCTTACAAAAAAATGTTTTGAAACGAATATTATTCTGCTTAAAAACCGTTCCTTTACTCTCCACAACTTTCTTCACTTCAGCCTTGATCTCCGTGCTGATACGGCCCAAACGCGCACGCTTATGACTCAACTGCAACAGACGGTCGGCGGTCTCATAACAATACTGAATCTGATCTTTCATCCGCTCAATATTTGAAAAAATCATGCTGAAATCATTGCAGCTGATATATTCGAAATCCCGGTTTTTAAATTTCTCAAGAATGCCATCTGCGACGCGAAAAATCCCCAATAAAGGATTCTTAAGCTCTTGCGCCGCCCCGCTTATAAAATACTTGAGCGCCTCCATCTTTTCATTTTCCTGCTGCAAGCGGTCTTTTTCAAGACGCGGGCGCAGGTCCCGCACAATGCTGTGCGCCCCGACCACCTGGTGGCCCTGGTAAAGCGGAGACACATTCAGCTCCACCGGAATCGTCCTGCCACTTTGCGTCACAATATCCACGCATTGATTCGAAAAAATCTTTCCGGATTTCACACCTTGAAAAATCGTGCGCGCACGGCCAACCGATTTGGGTGATATGAAATGAATATACGAACGCGGTTCCTGGGCACGGTTGGAGATTTCCAGAAGACGCGCCATGGCCGGATTAATATAAGTAATTTCTCCGCGCAAATCCAATGTAATGATTCCGTCGGCAGCCCCTTCGCTCAAAACACGGTAACGGTTTTGGGACTCCCTCAGCCCTTCCTGCAAAGATGCCTGACGCGTGACATCCCGGCCGACTGATAAAATATAGCCCTTTCCCTCTAAACGCATATATACCGCCGTCACATCAATCAGCTGAGTCTGCCGATTTTTGCCTTTGCGTTCAATCTGATAACTCAAAGCTTTTCGGGATTTTCGCAGAGCCGCCAGGTGCGTTTTCTTCCAGAGGGGCAACGACATCTGTTTCTTAAAGAACCGCGTGATCGAAGTTCCGATCAAAGCGCTTAAGGAACACCCCAAACCGTCCAGCGCTGCGTCATTGGCATAAAGAATACGCCCTTCCTCATCGATCACCAACAGTTCATCGCCGATACATCGCAGAAAATTTTTTAACAGATCCGGCGCAAACTCGTACAATTTTGAACGCAATCTTTTGGAAGGGGGTCGTGCCGCTGAATTCTTTTTTTTGGTAGATGGACACATAAGCAAAGGAAAAACGCGCCTGAGGGGACTCGAACCTCTAACCTTCTGTTCCGTAGACAGATGCTCTATCCAATTGAGCTACAGGCGCATATATGTATATTTTCCGACAAAGGTATTAAGGTTGTACTACAAAATAACATATTAGTCAAACAATTTCTGGCAAGGCTTAAAGACCATCAATGAACAAAACGGCGTCGGCGCTCATCCAAGTATTCTTTCCCCAGCAGCTCTTCGCGGCTCATGCCCAGCCCGTTTACCGCTTTATCCGGATCTCGGCTGAACGCCCGGCAGAACAGCGTGACTTCCCGCAAAGTCGTCAAATTCCGCTTGGCAAGTTCCTTCAGAAGCAAGGCCCGCAGCTGAACCTCCAGGATCAGATCCTTAGGGATCAGGCCTGACTGCTGCGCCAGCTTATCGCGATACACGGTGCTGGTTGACATTTGACGGATTTCATTGGATTCATAGTCATACTTATAAATCTGGGAAAGCAGAACTTTTTCCTGCTCCATACCGCTGGTCTCGCTGATCTCATCCACCATACGGGTCACCTTTCCCCCCACATGATAACGCTTCAAGACCACAAAAACATCAATCAGCCGCACCAGCTCTTTCGGAATATTCATCGGCTGATTCTGAAGCCGCATAATGGCTTCCCGCGATGAGAGCGCATGGATCGTTCCGATGCAGTATTTCCCGATGTTGGCCGCCGTGATCATATCCCCGGCTTCCGAACCGCGGACCTCTCCGATCACAATCCGTTCCGGACGCATCCGCAGGCTGTTCTTAACCAGATCCGCCAATGTAAAATCTTCACCGCTTTCCAAGCGAGAACAACTGGGCATAAAATTGGTATTCAGCTCAAGGGTATCTTCAATCACAACCACCCGGTCAGTATCCGGAAGGAAACTGAATAACGCGTTGAGCAAGGTCGTCTTTCCGACGCCAGGGCCTCCGGCAATGATCATATTGGCCGGCCGGATCGACATTCCTTCCAAATACAGCCAAAGCTGGGCGGCAACCTCATAGGTCATCCCCCCCCGCTTGATCAAATCCAGCACGCTCAAAGGAGACGCCTTCGCCTTGGTAATCGTGATCTGCGGCCCGAACGGAGATTTAATAATATTGACCCGTCCATCCAGATTGGGCAGCTCGATATTCATGATATTCTCAAATTTGGTCCGGCCGGAAAACAAAATCAATTTCTTTATAAAAAGATCCAGCTCTTCTTTCGATTTAAACTCGCGGTCAACGCAAATCAGCCCCTTTTCCGCATGATGGATATATACGGGATTTAAGGCATTGATGATCACGTCTTCAACATTGATGTCGCTTAAGAGTTCCTGCAAAAGACCATAGGAAAGAAAACTTTGAATAAACAACGCCCGCTTGCGGTCATCATCAAGCTCTTCCATGTCCTTCTTGAACCGGCCTTTATTATCTCCGAGAAAGAATTCTTTGAGGCCTTGATTGACCAGTTCGATCCGCTCATCATGACGCTGCAAAAGATGAAAACGGCCGGACAGCTTATCCACCAAAACGCTCTGCAGGAAGATCATATGTTTTATTTCAGGGGACAATGGATTCATAATATTGGAAACATTTTATCAATAAATACAATTACTGTAAACCTTTATAACAAATCTCTTACTCCGATTTTTCTGCTTCCGGCAAGGCCACAAAAGTCACCAGCTGAGCGTCCGTCAAATATTTTTGCGCCAAACGCTCAATATCCTCGGATGTGATCGCTTCAATGTGCTGTTCATAACCCTGATAAGTGTTCCATCCCAATCCATAGAGCTCATCCAAAGCTACCATAAAAGAAAATCCGGAATCCGATTCTTTCGTGCGACGGAAATTTCCGGTCAAATACGCCTTTGTGCTTTGCAGAAGGTCCGGGTCAACCGGTTGCTCACGCAGCTCGGCGATGAGTCGATGCAACGCTTCTTTGACCTCCTGTGCCCGGTCCGGCGAGGTTAAAACCTGAAATTGCATATATCCCGTGTCCCGCACCGGCTGGTAACCCCCGCCCAAACGGTAGGACACCCCCATCTGTTCACGGATCACATGAAAAACGCGCCCGCGAAACGGAGAGCCCAAAACGGCCGCCAACACTTCCAACCCGTAACGGTCTTCACTATAGAATCCGGCGGCCTGCGCACCCACAATGACCACCGCCTGCTGCTTGTCAAAATACGCTTGCTTTTCTTCTGCGCCCACGATCAATTCCGGGGTATTGGCTATGATCTCAACCTCGCGTTTCTTCAGCTTGCCGAAAGAACTCTTTAAATGTTTCAGAACATCGTCACGGTTAAAATTTCCGAAAATCGCCAAAACCGCGTTGTTCGGTTCGACATAGGAATGATAATACGCCAAAAGATCCTTCCGGGAAATCGCATCAATGCTCTCATGCGTTCCCAACTCGGTCAGACGGGCCGGATGCCCCTTAAAAAGCTCCTCCAAAAACAAACGCCCCGCCGCGTGCATCAGATCATCATCTCTGGCCGAAATGGCGGTGTGCATGCGTTGACGGCTTTTTTCAATCTCTTCAGCGGGAAACACCGGGTGCAAAGCAATGTCCGCCAAAAGATCCAGCCCTTTTGGCAAGTCATCACTCATCACGCTCATCTGCAGCCCGACACTATTACGCCCGGAAAAAGCGTTTAAAGAGATGGCGTCTTGATCCAAAATCTCATGCAGACGCTCCGCCGAAAGGCGTTCGGTTCCCTGTCCCCAGACATCAGAAAAAAGGTTGGAAATGCCGTTATTGTTTTCATTTTCCTGGCCGACACCGCCATTGAACACCAGCGCCGCCTGCACCAGCGGCAAACTGGAATTCTGACGCAACAGAATGGTCATCCCGTTTTCAAAACGGACAACCTCAATGGCATCTTTATCAAAGGCCTCCTGACGGACCGCATCCTTGGCTGCCTCTTGATCCTGAGGAAGCAGAACAACCGTTGTGCAGCCATCTTCCCGCAAATACCGCACGGCAGCCTGCTGAATATCTTTCGGGCTCAACTTCTGAAAATGCTCGGCATACCGGAAAGAAAACAAACTGTCCCCCAAAAGACCTTCACTCACTGCCAGATCATAGGCCAACGATTCTGACGTTTCCTGATTATTCCAAAACTCTTTCCACACCGCTTTTTTGGCTTTTGAAAGTTCCTGTTCAGTCACCCCGGACTTTTGAATCCTGGCCACCTGTTCTGCGATCGCAGCCGTGACCTGCTCAACCGGCACATCCATAAACGAACTTTCAATTTCAAAAACCCCCTCATCCAACGGGGTAAAATTTAAAGCTGAAATCGACTGGACCAGCGCCTTCCTTTGAACCAGCTCACGATAAAGCCGGGAACTCTCACCCTGACCGAGAATCGCCGCCAGGGCATCCAAAGCCGCCATATCAGCATCGAACATGTTCACCCCCCGGTAAGCCAGGCTCATCCGGGTCAATGACGTGTGGTAAAATTCTCGTGCGTCACGCGGGCCTTTCTGGCGCGGTTCCGGGGGGAGATTGTGCAATTGAACCGGCATCCGTTTAAAATCCTTAAAGGCATCCTCCGCCGCTTGGAAGGCCACTTCCCGTTCAATCCCGCCGGTAATCACTAACACCATATTGTTGGGGGCATAAAACTTTTTATAATGCTGGGCCATCTCTTGCGCCGTGAGCGCTTTGAGCAGATCCTCATAACCGATCACCGGCACCCGATACGGATGCACCCGGTAAACATTTTGAAAAACAAGCTCGCTCAAATACCGGTCAGGACGGTCTTTATACATCCCCATCTCGCTTAAAACCACCTGTTTTTCCCGGACGAATTCCTCTTCATCGATCTCAGCGTTCATCAGCATATCCGACAGAATATCCAACCCCTTTGAAAAACTGATACTGGGCACGGTGATGGTAAAGATCGTGTAATCCAAACCCGTCGAGGCGTTCACCGTTCCGCCCAAAGACTGGATCTCATTGGGAATATCGCCGGGCTTGCGCGTGGGCGTGCCCTTAAAGATCATGTGCTCTAAAAAATGCGACAGCCCCGTTCCCAGAAACGGACCTTCCATCGTGACGCCGACATTCACAAAACCGAAAATCGAAACCATACCGCTGTTGGGCATCTCGGCGACAACAACCGTCATCCCGTTTTCAAGCAGAATTTTCTGTGATTTGATCGGCTCTATGGAAGACGCCCTCGCGGCACTGAAGGCGCCCAGAAGACAGACAGCGGCCACCGCCATCATAAAAAAGCATTGCCGCGTCAAACGGCGATTATTTTTTTTTGCGGAAATCATTAAGCAATTTCTGAATGTCATAATCGGCATTTTTAATCACCTGAGAACAGTTATACAAAAGAATTGAAAACTGCCAACTCTCCTCCAAGCCGATAATGAGCCCGGTCCGGACATTCTCCTCCTGTTGGAGTATATCTTTATAATGGGCAATGGCTTTTGACAAGCGTCCTTCGAAGACATCCAACGACTGTGTCTTGTTGTTGTATTGATAGGACGGAATCGAGATCCCGCGTATCAGCAAGAAATTGACGATCGACTCCTCATCGCCTTCCAGCTCTTCCTCAAAATTAAATCCTTGAAACCGCGGGACATTGGGTGGCAAAACCAAAGACGGTTTCTGGATCACCACTTCCCCTTTGCGCACCACCGTGTCGCCGGGATTGATCGTCGATTCAGCCAAAAACACATAAGGCATCACCGTATCCGAATCAGTTAAAAGCGATTTGATGCGGGAACGCACGATCTCAGTATTTTTAAGCGCCTTGACCCAGGCGTCATACATATTCATAAACAATCCTCATTTGCATATGCGTTCTGGAAAAACTTTTTAATTTTATTATTCTTATCTTCTGTTCTTACAGAGAGATCTGCTAAAACTACTTGCCTCCCCCTGGCGAAACCATTATTCTAAACAGCATGGAGGTCAAAACCTATGGATCAAATCTCTCGT
>JBBRHV010000032.1:0-21948 GCA_038222225.1 Candidatus Omnitrophota bacterium | reverse complement strand
AATCATCATGAAAATTGGGATGGACTGGGTTATCCCCAGGGACTTAAAGGGGAGGCAATCCCGTTGATCGGACAGATCTGCAGTGTTTCGGATGTTTTTGATGCCCTGATTTCAGAACGGCCTTACAAAAAGCCATGGACTCCGCAGCAGGCGGCACAAGAAATTATCAGTCAAAAGGGGAAAAAATTTAAACCTGAATTAGTTGACCGTTTTGAACTGATCCTTCCTGAATTTATTCAAATTACTCAAGATTACAAGAATGAGTCGGTACAATAAAAAATCCTCTTCGGGCTTTTTTTTGTTCTATTTCATGCTATATTAATTTCAGCAGATTAATATTATTAACAATAGAAATTTTATGGATCATCTCAAAATCGACTTTAAACCACAAGTCCCGAAGTTGGATCTTTCGGACGGCTCGGAAATGCTGACCGATTTTTCACGGGAGGCTCAACGGCATTTGATTTCAGCGCGAAACTCCTTGTTGGTGCTGGAGACCGTGCACTCCGATAAGGAGGCGTTGGAAAATATATTTAAAACATTCCACACCATCTCCGGACTGTCAGAATTTTTAGACCTGCAGGATATCTGCGTCCTTTCCAAACACGCTGAGACATTGATCAATTTTGTCCGCAAGGGGGAACGTTACTTTGAAGATCCGATTGCCGGATTGATCACCGGCTCTGTCAAAGGGATTCAGCATCTGTTGGAACTGCTGGATGAACAGATCGAGCACGCTGGGGTCTTGTCCAGTGATTATTTTGATGTCAGCGAATTACTCCAGCAAATTCGCCGGATTTGCGATCACCAGCAGCCGGAAGCCAGCACCGTCGCAGAAGCAAAACCCATTGAACGTTCCGTTCAGCCTTTAGTGATCGATCCGGGAACGCCGACTTATATGATCATCAAGCAGAAGTTTGATGAATCCGGCGGGAAAGGGAGTTTTTTTCTGGAAACCGCCACGGTTTCTCACCTGATGAATGAATTTGAAATGCTCGAAGGGAAACTTAAGGACGCACAGTCTAAAATCCAGCAACGCCAGCATGAGCTCATCCGTGAACGCGAATTAGCTTTGAAACTCACAAAAAAAGCTCAGGATGAGGCGCGTACCAAAAGTGAGTATCTGGCCAACATGTCCCATGAAATCCGCACGCTCATCAATGCCATCTTAGGTTTTACCGATTTGATCAAGGGCAATCTCCCGGAGGGAAGCAAGCAGCGGGGGCACTTGAATACAATTATTCTCAGCGGGAAAATGCTTCTTGAGATCGTGAATAATATTCTGGATTTTTCCAAGGTGGAAGCCGGAAAACTGAAGCTGGAATCAATTCCCTTTAATTTAAAAACGGTCACGCAGGAAGTTTTGCAGATCATTCGAACCCGTTTGGACCGTAAGCCGATCAATTTGTTTTTGGAAATCGACCCGAATGTGCCGCTTGATTTGATCGGGGATCCCACGCGGTTGAAACAGGTGTTCATCAACCTCTTGGACAATGCGATCAAGTTCACCGATAAAGGTGAAATCGGCATTTCGATCAGATATGAGCAGCGTAAAAATGATGTGTATACATTGCGATTCTTAGTGAGCGACACCGGGATTGGAATTCCGGACGACCGTAAGGATCAAGTTTTTGAAACCTTCACACAGGCGGATATCTCAACAACGCGCCTTTACGGCGGGACCGGGTTGGGATTGGCCCTGTGCCGTGCTTTTGTGGTGGCCATGGGTGGAAAGATCTGGATTGAAACTCAGCTGGGCAAAGGGAGCAATTTTTATTTTGAAATCTCTTTTAAAACGTCCTCCGAGCGGTTGCAAGCTGAGCCCGTGACGGATCTTGCCGGTTTAAGGATCGCCGTGGTCTCCTCCGGCGAAACGACGATCCGGGTCGCACAACGCCTGTGTGTTGAAACCAATATGCAATTGGTGGCGATCTGTCAGAACCCAAAACAGGCAACGGAATATTTGAATGTTTCCTCATCGCTGCCGGATATTGCTTTGATTGACATGTTGCCCAGTACGGAATCGGGATATGAACTTGCGAAGAAACTGCGTTCGCAGACAGCAACCAGAAACATGAAGTTGGTCGCGATCTCTTCTGATGTGAAATTAGCAGATGATGAAAAGTTCCGTTCCGCCGGATTTGACGGACTTTTAGCGACGCCGTTATTTTTGGATGAGTTCGCCTCTGTCCTCAGGAACGCTACCGGACGACAGTTTGAGGAGGTTGCCGAAGGCGCAGAACCTGAATTTGATGACCGTTTTTTCAAAGGTCTTCGCATCTTGGTTGTTGAAGACAGCCTCCCGAATCAAGAACTGCTGAGGGTCCATTTTGACACATTAGGGTGCATCTGCGATTATGCGTCCAATGGACAAGAGGCCCTGGACCTTTTAAAACAAAAAACGTTTCAGATCTGTTTTATGGATTTGCAGATGCCGGTTTTGGGAGGATTGGAAGCGGCGCAGGTTATGCGACAAGATCTGAAATTGGATATCCCGATTATTGCCTTGACAGCGGCGGAAGTCCAAGAAGAACGGGAGAAATGCGTGGCTGTTGGAATGTCTGATTATTTGCCGAAACCGTTCGATGTGGATCAATTGAAAGAAAAAATATATAAATTTTTAAAATAGCGGAGATCCTTATGACAGAACAAGTAAAGAGAAAAATTCTGGTAGTGGATGATTCGGATTTGGAACGGGAGCTTTTAATCGAAGTTCTAAAAAGTGCCGGCGTGGGCAATGATTTTCTGCAAGCCAAAACCGGAGAAGATGCCATTCAGCTTTTGGGCACACGATATAAAGAAATCGGTCTGATCCTTTTGGACTGGCAGATGCCACAGATGTCCGGGATGGAATTTATGGAAGCTGTGGTGAAGGTCCCGCAGGTTTCCAAAACCCCGATTATTATGGTCACGGCTTCTGGAACCGATGAAAATAAAAAGAAAGCCCGTACGGTCAATCCGAATCTGGTGGGCTATGTTGTCAAGCCCTACACGCCTGAAACTTTGTTAGACGTGATTTATCCATTTGTTGAGATTTCTAAAAAATAAGGAGCCACTCGATGATGTTTGGCGCGCAAAACAAGGACCTGGCACATCATGCCGAACTGTTTAAAAAAGGCGTGATTTTGCTTTTCAAAGAACGTGGAGAACTTGAATTTTCCAGTCCTCCGGAACTTATTCATAAACAGATCATCGAATTCGGCGGAAAGATCCGTGCTGACGGGATTGATAAATTCAACAATGAGGTCACCTATGTTTCAGCGGTGAATTTTTACGCCAACCAGGCGGACATGGAAAAAAGGAAGACGCTCGGCGCGCTAATCACCTATGTTGAAAAAGACTATTTAGCGACGCTGATGAAAAGGCTTCAATATCCACCGATCGATGATGATAATGAACAGGCGCTTCTGGATTCCATCGGAACCCTGTGCAACATTGTTTCCGGCCGTTTTAAATCAGAAATCAAAGCCGCCGGATATACGGACCTTGAGATGTCCCATTTTATTAATTATCGGAATAGCGCTGTTGCTGGAATCGATTTCTGCCCTAAAGAATATTATTATTATGAATTAAATTGCGAAATCGATGGTGTGCGCCGGTTGATTATTGATATGACCATGGGAATGATTCCAAAACGTTGATAGGGGGAACTATGATTGATGCCGATTTGGCTTGCCAAGAGCTCAAGATTCCTAAAAACATTTATTTAAAAATTCTGGGTCGGGCCATTGAGCAAAGCGGCACGGATCTGAATGGATTGGTTGAAGCCTTTCAGACCAATGCCGTTGAACGCGTGCAGGCATTATCACATAAAATCAAAGGGGATTACGGCAATTTGCGCGTGAAACCGATTTCAGAAACTGCCAAACAATTGAATGACCTTGCCAGAGACGCTTATGATACAACAAAGGCCGAGCCGTTAGTGGAAACGCTGCAGCAACAGTTTCAGACTTTGAAAGAAAATTATCAACAATACGCTTAGGAAGAATGGACCATGGGACGTATTTTAGTCGTTGAAGACAGCCAGCAGAATTGTGATCTTCTGAAAGAAGTTCTCAAAGACGTTGCCGAAGTTGTCTTTGCTGTAGCAGGAAACCAGGCCATCACGATTTATAATGAATCCTTAGCTGAAAAAAAATATTTTGATCTAATTTTACTGGATATCGGACTTCCCGAAGTGAGCGGTTTGGAGATCCTCAGAAAGATTCGAGAGAGTGAATTAACCTCCGGTATCCATTTGGGGCAAGGAGTGCCGATCATTATGATCACCGCACATGAGCGCCGATTTTTAGAAGCGTATGATAAGGGCTGTGACAACTATGTTTTAAAACCCTATGACCCTGATCACCTGCTCAAGATCGTTAAAAAGCACCTCCGCTAGAACATTCAAAATATCCGCCTATTTTCTTGTAATTTATTGCTTTTCTATAACTCCTATAATATAATAAATCCTCATTCTAATATAAGAAGGGAGTTCGTATGACGGATTACGCAAAAATTATCGTTGATGGAAAAACCCATGAGTTTCCCATAATTACGGGAACGGACGGGAATAAATCTATTGATATCGCAGAGTTAAAGGCCAAAACAGGCCATTGGGCCTTTGATCAGGGCTTTGCCAATACTGCCGCCTGTCGCAGTTCGATCACCTATTTGGACGGGGAGCAGGGGATTTTAAGATATCGTGGCTACCCAATCGAAGATGTTGCAGAAAAAATGACCTTTGTTGAGACCGCATATCTTTTAATTAACGGAAGCCTTCCGACGAAAACGCAATTGTCGGAATACTCAAGGCTTTTTACGAAGCATGCGAATCTGCATGAGGGAATGAAAAGTTTCTTTATCGGATATCCTTCCACAGGACACCCTATGGCTATGCTTTCGGCCATGGTTTGTGCGCTTTCCGCGTATTATCCGGAATTGGTAAAATCTAATCCGACGCAGGAGGAGATCAAAATTACGGCGATTGAGCTGTTAGCGAAAATCCGCACAATCGCGGCCTGCACCTATAAGAAAACGGTGGGTGAACCGTTTATGTACGCCCGTGCGGATTTGGAGTATATCGCTAATTTTTTACATATGATGTTTTCCACGCCGACACATGATTATGTCCCGGATCCGGCGGTGCTAAGCGCTTTGCGCACACTGTTGATCCTGCACGCCGATCATGAACAGAATTGCAGCACGTCAACGGTACGGATGGTGGGAAGCTCCTGGGCAAATCTTTTTGCATCAGTCTCAGCCGGAATCTGCGCGCTTTGGGGTCCGCTTCACGGGGGTGCTAATCAGCAGGTGGTTGAGATGCTGGAAAAAATTCACGCTGACGGCGGAGATACGGATAAATATATCGAAAGAGCCAAGGATCCGAAGAATCCCTTCCGCTTGATGGGCTTCGGCCACCGGGTCTACAAGAGTTATGATCCACGGGCGAAGTTCATTAAGAAAAAGGCCGATGATGTGCTGAACGCCTTGGGTATTCATGATCCCTTGCTTGAGATCGCCATGAAGCTTGAAGAAAAAGTCCTGAAAGACGATTATTTCAAGGAGCGTAAGCTGTACCCCAACGTTGATTTTTACAGCGGAATTATTTATAAGGCGATTGGGATTCCGACGGACATGTTTACGGTCATGTTTGCCATCGGCCGTTTGCCCGGTTGGATTGCGCATTGGATCGAATTGAAAGAGAATAAGGACAAAATCGGGCGTCCGCGTCAAATTTATACTGGTGAGATGCTTCGTCCGTATGTTCCGATCGATCAGCGCAAATAACGCTTAGAGTCAAAACAGTTAAGGAGAACTCATGATAGAATTTCGCAATCGTGCCGGCTTTGATACCGCGGCATCCATTGTTTTTTTAACTGAAGAACAGATCCAATCGAAAACGTTTACGGATTTTCAATGGGTTTCTTTAGAAAAAGAATTAACCGGCCTAGTCTCGTCAGAACAGTTTACCGGCAAAAGTTGTCAGCAGTTTCCGCTTTCCTCGGGTAAGCAGCTCGTTTTACTGGTTGGTTTAGGCAAAGAAACTGACTTGACTCCGACGGCTATTCGAACATCGGTTCGCAAGGCCATTACATCGCATTATGTCAAGCGTGCCAAAAGCATTGAATTGGTCATGACGCAAAAACGTCAGGATGATCAAACCGTGATCTCGGTGATCGAAGGCGTCATCATCGGCGGGTATGCTTGGAAAAAGTATAAAAAACCATCCCAGCCGGATGAGATTTCAACACTTAAGAAAAAATATATCATTATTGCTCCGGATAAAAAGATGTACCAGGATGCGATCGTGATCGCCGAAAGCGTGAATCTGACGCGCGACATGGTCAATGACAATGCGGATATTGTTCATTCCGCATTTATCGAAAAAACCGTCAAAGCTCTTGTTAAGAATCATGAGCATATTTCCCTGAAGATTTTAGGACTCAATGAATTGAAAGCGCAGGGTCTGGATCTGCATTTAGCCGTCAATCAGGGAAGCATCCATGAACCGCGCTTGATTATTGTCCAATATAAGGGAGCCAAAAAAGAAACCTTTGATGCCGCGATTATCGGCAAAGGGATCACCTTTGATACCGGCGGGCTGAATTTAAAAACGACGGGGCATATTGAAACCATGCGCATGGATATGGCCGGAACCGCGGCGGTGATTGGGGTGCTGAATAACGCCATCAAACTCAATCTGAAAAAAAATATTCTTTTTGTCTGCGCGATCGCGGAGAACGCGATCGGTTCAAAGGCGTATAAACCGGGTGATGTGGTGACCGGATATGCCGGAAAAAGCGTTGAGATCGATAACACCGATGCCGAAGGCCGTTTAGTTCTTGCCGACGCGCTGGCTTATGTTGAAAAAAATTATAAACCGAAACGCATCATTGATCTGGCAACGCTGACCGGCGCTTGCGTGGTCGCGCTGGGCTTTGATTATTCCGGTCTTTTATCGAATGATCAGGCCCTGGCAGATCAGCTTCTCGCCGCGGCAGACAAGACCGATGACCGCGCCTGGCAGCTGCCGTTATATCCGGAACTAAAGGGTGTGATGGATTCTCCGATCGCTGATCTCAAGAATACCAGCAACAAAAAAGGAGCCGGGACGATTACGGCGGCTTATTTTTTAAAGCAATTCGTCGGAGACACTCCGTGGGCGCATTTGGATATCGCCGGTTCGGCCTATGTTGACCGCGGCGTGAACCGGATGTATTACGATTATGGAGCAACCGGCGCCGGTGTCCGCTTGATCACCGAATTTCTGCGGACTCTTTAACATTTAAAAGGAGCTGTTCAAAAATGTCTCGGCCTGATGATTTTCGAATGGAGACAGATAGTCTGGGCCCTGTTCAGGTTCCAAAAGACAAGTACTATGGCGCGCAGACCGCGCGTGCGCTGGTCAATTTTAAGATCGGCCGCGAGCTCATGCCGAAAGAGCTTATCCGCGCTTTAGGAATTGTTAAAAAGGCGGCGGCGATGGCTAATCAGGGATTCAAAACCCTGGAAATCGAAAAGGCAAATTTTATCATCCAAGCCTCTGAAGAAGTGATCAAAGGCGAGCTGGATGATCATTTCCCGCTTGGTGTTTGGCAGACGGGAAGCGGAACGCAGACGAATATGAACGTCAACGAAGTGATCGCCAACCGCGCCATTGAGCTCGCCGGCGGGAAGATCGGCAGCAAATCTCCGATCCATCCCAATGATCATGTGAATAAGGGCCAATCCTCCAACGATGTTTTTCCGACGGCTATGCATATTGCCGCGGTTGAGCTGATCCATAAATCGCTTATTCCGGCGGTCGCTAAACTCTCCGGCGCCTTTCAGAAAAAGAGTGAAAAATTTCAGGATATTATCAAAACCGGCCGGACTCATCTGATGGATGCCACGCCGATCACGCTTGGCCAGGAATTTTCAGGTTATGTTCAGCAGTTGCAGAACAGCCTTGCGCGCATTGACAGCGCGTTGCCGCGATTATATGAATTAGCCATCGGAGGGACGGCGGTGGGGACGGGCTTAAACACTCATCCTGATTTCGCCGAAACAGCCGCTGCAAAAATTGCCGCGATCACCGGAAAACCTTTTGTCAGTGCCAAAAATAAATTTGAAGCCATTGCGGCGCACGATGCCCTGGTGGAATTAAGCGGATGTCTCAAGACCCTGGCGTGCTCCTTGATGAAAATTGCCAATGATATTCGCTGGCTCGCTTCAGGCCCGCGCTGTGGCATCGGTGAGATCAGAATTCCATCCAATGAACCGGGAAGCTCGATCATGCCGGGGAAAGTCAATCCGACGCAGTGCGAGGCCGTGACCATGATCTGCGCCCAGGTGATCGGTAATGATACGACGGTAACGGTGGCCGGCGCCAGCGGAAACTTTGAGCTGAATGTTTTCAAACCCGTGATCATCTATAATATTCTGCAATCCATCCGGCTTTTAGCTGACGGATGCGCGAGTTTTTCGGATCGTTGCGTGAACGGGATTGAGCCGAATATCGCTGTCATCGATCGCTATCGTGAACAGTCATTAATGCTGGTGACTGCATTGAACAACCATATCGGATATGATAAATCCGCGAAGATCGCCAAAGAAGCCTATGAAAAGAATTTATCGCTCAAAGAGGCTGCGTTGAAACTGGGAATTTTAAAAGCGGATGAATTCGATAAAATCGTCAAACCCGATCAAATGATCAAACCGCAAGGATAATCATGACGGAAAAGACAACCCCGCCGGAACGGCGCAGATATCCCCGTATTGAGCGTATTCTCAGTATTCAGTACCGGTTGAAAAAATCCAAGCAGAAGAACGCAGATAAGACCACTTGGTACAATTCCAATACGCATGATATGAGCGTTGAAGGAGTTTCTTTTGTTGCCCCGCGTCCATTTTTCCCCGGAGATATTCTGGAACTGCAGGTTGTGATGTCCGGCGTATTGAATGTGGTCAGCGCTGAAGGCAAGATCGTGCGTATTGAGGATAAAAAGCGCGGGAAATACCTGATCGGTATTCAGCTAAGAAAGCATTTCTAAAAAAGAATTTTTTAAATCATAGAAAAACCCTGTCTTAGAGTAAAGACAGGGTTTTTTATTTAACAAAAATTCTTACTCTTTGAATTCCGCAATCAAGTTCTGAAGGGCAGACTTGGCATCACCGAAAAGCATACGGGTGTTTTCATAAAAAAACAGTTCATTCTGAATACCGGCAAAACCCGTGGCCATGGAGCGTTTCATAACAATGACGGTTTTTGCTTTATCGACATTGATGATCGGCATTCCGTAGATCGGAGAGCCTTTGGTGTTGCGGGCAGCGGGATTCACGACATCATTCGCTCCGATGACAACCGCCACATCCACGGTTTCCATCAGCGGATTGATCGCGTCCATTTCAAAAAGCTGGTCATAAGGGACATTGGCCTCGGCCAAAAGGACATTCATGTGTCCCGGCATGCGTCCGGCCACCGGATGGATCGCAAAACGCACTTCCACGCCATTCTTTTCCAATATTTGAGCTAATTCATAAAGAACATGCTGCGCCTGGGCAACTGCCAGCCCATAACCCGGCACAAACACAACGGATTGAGCGGCTTCTAAAAGATAGAAAGCGTCATCCGCCGACAGGGGTTTGACTTCGCCCTGAAGGCCTTCGTTGGTTTGCTGTTCAGTAACCGACCCAAATCCGCTGAAGAGAACATTGGCCAGCGAACGGTTCATGGCTTTGCACATGATCTGTGTCAAAATAATTCCTGAAGCGCCAACAAGGGCTCCGGCGACGATCAAGATATTATTTTGAATCACAAACCCGGCGGAGCAGGCGGCCAGACCTGAATAACTGTTTAACAATGAAATGACCACCGGCATGTCAGCCCCGCCGATCGGAATAACAGCTAAGATTCCAAGAATCAGGGAAAGACCGACAATGATCAAAAAGGAAAAATATTGCGTGACCGGATTCACGCAATAGACAACGCCGAGCGTAAAAATTGCGATCACGAGCAGAGAATTGACGATCTTTTGCCCTTTGTAAAGGAAAGGTTTACTGCTGATCTTTTCGCTGAGTTTTGCCCAGGCAATGACGCTGCCGGTAAATGTCACCCCGCCGATGAGGACCGAAAGGAAAACAGAGATGATTGTAAAGAACGGAGCGGCCGGTTCCATGTGATACGCTGCCCAGCCCACCAGAAGGCTCGCCAGACCGCCTGACCCGTTGAACAGAGCCACCATTTCTGGCATCGCGGTCATAGCGACCACCCGAGCGGACCAGGCACCGAGGACACTTCCGATCACGATTCCAAGCACGATCCATTCAAAGGAGAGACCTTTTGTAAAAAGCGTCGCGATCACGGCAATCAGCATGGCCAACGAAGAGAGAGAATTTCCCTTGCGCGCCGAAGAAGGGGAGCCCATCATTTTTAAACCTAAAGCGAACAGGATAGCTGAAATAATATATGTTAAGTTGATCCAGGACATTGAGTTCACTGTTTTGCTCCTTGGGTTTCTCGCTTTTTCTTGAACATCGCAAGCATTCGGTCAGTGACAAGATACCCCCCGACAACATTAACCGTGGCAAAAATGACCGCGAGGACCCCGATAGCCGTGGTGAGCGTACTATGCGATGTTCCGGTGACAATCAGCGCACCAACGATCGTAATCCCGGAAATGGCATTTGAACCGGACATGAGCGGTGTATGCAGCGTGGAGGGGACTTTTGAAATGAGTTCTACTCCTAAAAAAATGGACAGCGCCAGAATCAAAAAAAGATACATCATGATGATCGGATCCATGGTCAGGCCTTTTGTAAGTGTTTGAATTTCTCGTGTACAATCTTTCCGCAGGACGTTAAAAGGCAGCCCTTCAAGATCTCATCTTCAAGATTCAGAGGAAGCGTTTGCGATGGTTCATCCCAGTAATGAAGGATCAAATTTGTGACATTATTGGAAAACATGCTGCTGGCATCAAGAGCCACCCGTCCGGGCAGATTCATTAAACCAATGATCTGAACACCATTGACAGCAATCTCCTGGCCCGCGACAGAACCTTCGACGTTGCCGCCGCTTTCTACAGCCATATCCACAATCACGCTGCCCGGACGCATACCGTTGACCATCTCTTTCGTAATAATGCGCGGGGCTTTCCGCCCAAAAACCTGCGCGGTTGTGATCACAATATCGGCTTGACTGCAGGCCTTGACCATTTCCTGGCGCTGTTTTTCGAGCTGTTCCTCGGTGAGCTGTTTGGCATATCCGCCCTGAGCTTCGCCGGTTTCGCCCAGATCAATTTTTAGAAATCTTGCACCCAATGAACGGACCTGTTCTTCCACGGCCTGGCGTGTATCAAACGCCTCCACCCGGGCGCCCAGGCGTTTGGCCGTGGCAATGGCCTGCAAACCTGCGACTCCGGCGCCAATGACAAAAACCCGAGCCGGAGGGATGGTCCCGGCGGGAGTCATCATCATCGGGAAGGCCTTTGCAATGCGTTCGGCTGCCAGAATCACCGCGTAATATCCGGCTAACGAGGCCTGTGAGCTCAAAACATCCATTTTTTGAGCAAGGGTGGTGCGCGGGATCATTTCAAGGCTGATGGTGTTCAACCCCTGGACAGCCATCTGCTGCAGCAAAGCCGTCTCATAAAATGGATCCAAAAAGCTAATATGAATCGCATTTTTTTTCATGGCGGCAATATCTGCGGGCAAGGGTTTTGTAATGCGCACCAAAATATCGGCCGTTGCCAATATCTCGGAGCGGGATTTCATCTGGGCACCGGAATCACTGTACCGAGCATCAGTCATAAACAGGGTTTGTCCTAACCCCGCTTCAAAACATACTTGAACTTTCTTTTCAGAGAGTTTCTTCACCGATGCCGGAATAAGCGCAACCCGGTTTTCGTTTGCTGAATTTTCTTTAAGAACTCCTAAAATCATAACCGATCTCCGATTGTTTAAACATATTATATCGCTCCGTTCTAAAATATCAAAATCATCCTTAAAGTCAAGCGAATCATTGATTTGTATATTGACAAAAACATTCGGAAGGACTATATTGACTAAATTCACACCTCAACTCGTAAGGAAAATATGCCGGAACATTTTCTTATTGAACATCAAGGCACAATCGTGGCTATTCACGAGGGTCTTTTAAAAGTTGAGATCAAGACCGCCCCGGCCTGCGGTAGCTGCGAAGCGAAAGCCGGTTGCCTACTTGCCGAAAACGGCTATCGGTATATTGAGGTTCCGTCTAAAGAGGCCGCTTACCGTATCGGTGACATTGTGACCGTGGTCAGCCGCGCATCACAGGGATGGAAGGCTGTTTTATGGGGTTACGGATTTCCGTTTTTATTAGTATTGACAGTATTGATTTTGGCGCATATTATTCTGGGAAATGAACTTTGGGCGGGGTTGGCGGCCTGTTTTTCGTTGGTTTTCTATTATACGGGATTATTTCTCTTTCGTGACCATTTTAAAAAGGCGTTTACCTTCACCTTAAAATCTGAATGATGAGTCCTACACTGATTTATACAATTTTGGTTCTTTGCGCGATCGGCGTGATTTCCGCGGTGATTCTTTTTTTCGTTGCCCAAAAATTTAAGGTCGTTGAAGATCCGCGGGTCGATGAAGTCGAACAGGCTTTGCCTTCGGTCAACTGCGGCGGATGCGGGTTTCCCGGCTGCCGTGCCTTTGCCGAGGCCTGTGTCAAAGCCGAAACCCTCGACGCTCTGTATTGTACGCCGGGCGGAAATGAATGTATGGCTGAGGTCGCGCGTATTTTAGGCAAGGCCGTTGTCGAACAGGAGGCCAGGATCGCGGTTCTGCTTTGTAACGGCACCTGTGAAAACCGTCCCAAGACCGCCCGTTATGACGGGGCCAAGACCTGCGCGATTGCCGCATCCACCTCCAGCGGAGATACCGCCTGTTTTTATGGATGCTTAGGACTGGCCGACTGCGTAACGGTCTGTCCATTTGATGCGATCCATATGGATCAACTCAGCGGTCTTCCGCTCGTGATTGAAGAAAAATGCACCGCCTGCGGTAAGTGTGTCACGGCTTGTCCGAAATATGTCCTTGAGCTTCGAAAGAAGGGACCCAAAGGCCGCCGGGTTTACGTGTCTTGCATGAATAAAGATAAGGGGGCGGTGGCGCGGAAAGCGTGCAACGTGGCCTGTATCGGCTGCAATAAATGCGTCAAGGAATGCCCGTTTGAAGCGATTACTTTAGAGAACAACTTAGCGTATATTCATTCTGATAAATGCCGTTTGTGCCGAAAATGCGCTCCGGTGTGTCCGACTGGAGCTATTCAGGAAACGAATTTTCCTGCCCGTAAACCGAAGGAAGAATCCGCAACGGTAACGGCAGTGAACGAGAATAAAGATAATGAATCAGAAAAAATTTAAATCACAGACATTCCCTCAGGGCGGAGTACATTCCGCTGATCTCAAGCTTTCCGCGGATCAGCCGATCCAGCCGTTGGGGCTGCCTCAAACAGTTGCGATCCCCTTGTCTCAGCATATTGGAAAGCCGGCGGCGGCGCTGGTGGCGGTCGGGGAGAGCGTGAAAGTCGGCCAATTGATCGCCAAGGCGGACGGGTTTATTTCCGCCAACATCCATTCCTCGGTGTCCGGAAAAGTGATTAAAATTGAAGATGTCATGGATCAAACCGGATATAAGAAAAAAGCTTTTGTTATTCAGGTTGAAGGGGACGAGTGGACGGCGACGATCGACCGTTCACCAGAGATCAAGCGCGGTATTGCATTTTCCGCCGATGAGATCCGCGCAAAGGTTATGCAGGCAGGAATTGTCGGACTGGGCGGCGCGACCTTCCCGTCTCATGTAAAGCTGGCGGTCCCGGAAGGCAAGACCGCTAAATGCCTGCTGATCAATGGCGTGGAATGCGAGCCATTTTTGACGTCGGATCACCGTTTGATGCTGGAACACGGAGAACAAATTCTGATCGGCGTTCAGATCGCTCTAAAGGCTTTAGGCATTGAGCGCGCGATGGTGGGTATTGAAGATAATAAGCCGGATGCTATTGAGCACTTAAAAGACCTGACAAAAAATTATAAGGGCATTGAAATTCACCCGCTCAAAGTTTGGTATCCCCAAGGAGGGGAACGTCAGCTAGTGAAAGCGTTGATGAATAAAGAAATCCCGCCGCCACCTAAGGGTTTGCCGATCGATGTCGGGGCAATTGTCTTAAACGTGGCCACCTGTTTTGCGATTTATGAAGCTGTACAGAAAAATAAACCACTATTTGAACGCGTGGTTACAGTAACCGGGAGCAATCTTAAGAAACCCTCCAACTTTTTGGTCCGCATCGGAACGCCGATCCAACAATTGATTGACGTCTCAGGCGGCATCCCGGAAGGAACCGGAAAAATTTTAAGCGGCGGACCGATGATGGGAAAAACATTGCTGACCACGGATTCTCCGGTGACCAAGGGAACCGGAGGGATCGTTCTCTTTGATGAAACACAGTCTCATCGCAAGGAGATGCTGGATTGTATCCGCTGCGCCAAGTGCGTTTCAGTCTGCCCGTTGGGCCTGGAGCCGTACTTACTCATGGCCATGACGGATAAAAATATGCTGGATCGGGCCGAAGAAGAGCGGATCACCAACTGTTGCGAATGCGCCTGCTGCGTGTTTGCCTGCCCGGCGAATCGTCCGCTCTTGGATTATATCCGTTACGGAAAAACAACCGTCCTTCAACGCATGAGATCAAGGCAGCAAAAATGAACCAGAAACCATTGACTGTTTCGTTATCACCGCATCTTTACAGCGGTCTTTCTATTGAAAAAAGCATGTATGGCGTGATCCTGGCGCTTTTACCGGCGCTGGCCGTTTCAGTTTATGTTTTCGGGCTGGGGGTTTTGTATTTAACCGGCATTGCGGTTGCCTCCTGCATTGCGTTTGAGTTTGCCATCCAAAAATATCTTTTGAAAGTTCCGGTCCGGGCCCTTGATGGTTCGGCGATTTTGACCGGACTCTTATTGGCATTCAACCTTCCCGTCAATCTGCCGTGGTGGATGGTGATCATTGGAAGTTTTGTGGCGATCGCCATTGCCAAAATGTCTTTCGGCGGACTGGGAAACAATATTTTTAATCCGGCCTTGATCGCGCGGGTTTTCTTGCTGATCTCTTTTCCGGTGGCGATGACGACCTGGCCGAAGGCGTTTGCCTACCGCTTGGCATCCGTGGATGGAAGGACCGCTGCCACACCGCTCATGCTCTTGAAGGAAGGCCTGCTCAACGGACAGACAATGGCGGAGATCTCGGCAAAACTTCCGGATTATGGACAGCTTCTCTTAGGGCTGATCGGCGGATGCATCGGTGAGGTTTCGGCGGCTGCGCTCATTTTGGGGGGCCTCTATCTTTTATGGAAAAAAATTATCAGTTGGCATATTCCAGTCTCGATGGTGGCAACTGTTTTTGCTTTCAGCGGAATTCTGTGGCTGGTTGATCCGGCGAAATATGCCAGTCCGCTGTTTCATATTTTAAGCGGCGGGGTCATGCTGGGCGCGATCTACATGGCCACGGATTATGTGTCTTCGCCGATGACCAGAAAAGGCATGCTGATTTATGGCTGCCTCATCGGCGCATTGACCGTGATCATCCGGGTCTTCGGGGCTTATCCGGAAGGCGTTTCGTTCGCGATCCTGATCATGAACGCGTTTGTCCCTTTGATCAACCGGTATTGCAAACCACACCGGTTTGGAGAATAAAACGATGTCAAAAACACCGTCTACATTTTTAAATATGGCCTTAACGCTGTTCATCGTCACGCTACTTTCTTCGACGGGCGTTGGTGGGATTTATGAATCGACCAAAGAGCCGATCGCGCAGGCGGCGTTTGCCAAGAAAACTCGGGCGATCGAGCTGGTGGTGCCGGCATTTGACAACAGCCCATTGGACGAAAAACACGTAATCAAAATTGATGGCGATGAGCTGGTTTTTTATCCGGCAAAGAAGGATGGTGTGCTTGTCGGAACCGCGGTGGAAACCTTCACGGACAAGGGATTCGGAGGCCGGGTCAAATTGATGGTCGGATTGCTTCCGGATGGAAGCATTAAAGATATTGTTGTGATCGAGCACAAGGAGACGCCGGGGTTGGGCGATAAAATGGAGGCGAAAAAATCTTCTTTCACCAAGCAGTTTCAGGGAAAAAATCTGTCCGACTTCAAATTGGCTGTTAAAAAAGACGGCGGCGATGTGGATGCGATCACGGCCGCGACTATTTCTTCACGGGCGTTTTGCGATGCGGTCAAGCGGGCCTATCAGACTTATACAAAGGACATGCAACAGTGAACCAGTGGGAAAATTTTACAAAAGGTTTTATCCGCCAGAATCCGGTCCTGGTCCTTCTTTTGGGCTTGTGCCCGACTTTGGGCGTCACCAGTTCTGCGCTTAACGGTTTAGGGATGGGTGTGGCGACGGCATTTGTTCTCATTATGTCTAATGCGGCGATTGCATTAATTAAGGACTTTATACCTGACAAAGTGCGCATTCCGGCTTTTGTGGTTGTGATCGCATCCTTTGTGACCATGGTGGATTTAGGCATGGCCGGTTTTGTTCCTGCTTTGCATGCCCAGTTAGGCCTGTTCATTCCGCTGATTGTGGTCAACTGTATCATTTTAGGCCGGGCTGAGGCGTTTGCTTCAAAGAACACGCTGCTAGCGTCCATTATTGACGGAGCCGGAATGGGGCTGGGATTTACATTCGCTTTGACTCTGCTGGGATCGATCCGGGAAATTTTAGGAAGCGGCGCACTGTTCGGGTTTAAATTTATTTCCGGCGATGCCATGCTGGTTTTCGTATTGGCTCCGGGAGCATTTTTGGTTCTCGGATATTTGATCGCAGTGGTGAATATCCTTCAAAAGCAGGAGAAATAACGCATGGAATATGTTCTACTGATCATTTCCGCGGTTTTTGTGAATAATATTGTTCTGACCCGTTTCTTAGGAATCTGTCCGTTCTTAGGCGTTTCAAACCGCCTTTCAACGGCCAGCGGAATGGGAGGAGCAGTTATTTTTGTTATGACCCTGGCAACATTGGTCACCTATCTGGTCAACACCTATGTCCTAGTTCCGTTAGGAATCGGATTTTTACAAACCATCACCTACATTCTGATCATTGCGGCGCTGGTGCAGATGGTTGAAATTATCCTAAAAAAAGTCAGTCCGCCTTTGTATCAAGCCTTGGGAGTTTATTTGCCGCTCATTACCACCAATTGCACCATTCTCGGCGTTGCGATCCTGGTCATTCAAAACAAATTCAACCTCATGCAGAGCGTGGTTTTTGCCATCGCCAACGCGCTCGGGTTTACGTTGGCGCTCATCGTTTTCTCCGGGATCCGGGAACAGCTGGAGTTTTCCAACATTCCCAAGCCTTTGCGCGGCGCGCCGATCGCGTTGATCCTGGCCGGATTATTGTCCCTGGCCTTTATGGGGTTCGCCGGAATCGTCAAATAATTCCGCTTTCGAATACCTATTTTAATTCTCGTATACCAATTAGGTCTGAGTATAATATTTTTAGATATCAATATGCATGAGCAAAGGACGTGCTGCGATGAAAAAGCAGATCATTTTTATACTGATCGCAGGCTTTGTTATCCTGATGATCGCACTGAATGTTTTTATCATGTCTCAGATGAAAGAAAAAAAAGAACCTCCGCGTCCTGTTTCTGTTGAGCCAACGCCGCAAATACAATCAGCCGCGAAGCCGAAAGCCACGGGCGCGCTGTCTCAAAAAGAATGGCTGGATATAAACCGGGAATACCGGGAATGTACGATTTTTTCCGGTGACACCGAGATCGCCCGTTTTAAGGTTAACGTTCATGATCAAAAGCTGTTCGATCTGATCGGAAGTCTCCCGGATGCGACCATTCCCTTTGAGGATACCATTACGCGCACCAAAGGCACGATCAGCTACCGCAACCAAAAACGGCATGGGCCGTATATTGAGTATTATGAAAACGGAAAAGTCGCCAAGGAAATCAATTATTATAACGATCAAGCCCGGTCCTTGAAGGAATATTTTTATGATGGGTCGCTGCGTATGGAGATCGACTATACAGATGCGATCTTTGCCGTGAACGACCCGGAAGTCGGAATCGGAAAGGTGTACTCGCGCGATGGCGTGTTAAAATACGAGTGGAATCTGACCAACGCAGGTCCGGACCGCTATAAAAAATCTTATAATGTCGATGGAAGTCTCACTCAAATTGAGACGTTTGATTCCAACGGAAATCTGGTTGAACGCAAGCGGTTTTGACCTTACAAACAAAAATTGTCATCGCTCATGGTTTTGGTCTATACTTATATTGGAATTGACTGTAGTGACAAAGGCAAACCCATCGTAAGGTGGGGGCGCAAAGCTATAGGATCCTTTTCAAGGATAGCCTGGCTGCCGGATACAAGGAAACCGTAGGCCTATCTCTGTAAAAGGATAGGTCTTTTTTTTGAAAGGTGACGTTATGAAACTCACTCAAAAAGCCTTTACCTTAGTTGAGATTTTGGTGGTGGTGGGGATCATGGCCTTTGTGATCATAGGCATGGGCCAGCTGTTTATTTATGCCTCCATGACGGCTGAACTCGCCGGCAATAAATCCATTGCCGTAAGTCTGGCGCAGAACAAAATTGAGGAGATCCGGAACCATACCTACGGCAATATTCCCGCTGATTATGCAAACGGAGGAACACCGGGTAATGCATTTTCTATTCCCGGGCTTGACGGCATCGGTCTGGTCCGTATTGACAGCAGCGACTCTGAACTTTTGGGAGTTGAAGTTCTCATCTTCTGGCAGAATCGCTATGGCCATATCATGGGTGAAGATCGGGATCTGGATGGGGTGTTAGACGGGGACGAAGATGCCAACAGTAATTCAAAACTGGATTCACCGGTCACTTTGGTAACAAAACTGACGCGTCGATAAAAAGGGTTCTATTATGCTAGGGCAATTGAATAAAAAAATATTTTTAAAAAGCAATACCGGGTTTACGTTTCCTGAATTGCTGGTCTCGGTGGCGATCTTTGTTTTGATCACAACCGGTCTGTATACGTTGATGTTGACCTCACAGGAGCATTGGGATGCCAACCAGGTTCAAATTCAGCTTCATCAGGAATTGCGCAGAGCCGCCGGACAAATGATCAATGATCTGCGCCAGACTGGTTCTGCTGAGCCAAACCTGAATGCGTCGGTACCCGCTAATGGGGCCACATATACAGCGATCACTTTTAAAAAGGCAGCCAGCATCAGTTCAGGGGCTTTACAATGGGAAGCCAATGCGATCCAATTTTCACGCGGAGGAACCGGATCAACTCAACTGATCAAAACGCAAGGGGGCGTTCAGACGGTTTTGGCAAATACTATTTCCGGCTTAACCTTCAGGCGTCAATCGACTTCGCCTGATATTCTTGAAGTCACAATCCAGGGGCAGAATTCAACCGATCGTGGACGCTCGGATTCGTATCAATTAAGCCTTGAGGTCCAACTGAGGAACTGATGATGAAAAAACAAACTCTATGCAAATTCTGCTTACTTTCTGACCAACGGGGAAGTGCTTTGCTGATCGCATATTTTGTGATCCTGGTTCTTTTAGGGATCGGCGCGTCATTTGCCCTGCTGGCGGCCAGTGAAGTCAAAACCGCGGAACGCCAGCGGCTGAGCGCGGTCGCTTTTCATCTGGCAGAGGCCGGTATTGAACAGGGGCTTTCCGATCTTCGTCAGGATTTTGTCGCCAATGGGACCCTCACAAGCTGGGTCGACGGAAATATTCATGGTTACGCCATCGGTCCTAATACAGGGAGTTATTACACCATTCCTTATGCCTATACCTCTTTGAACGGCGGGACATACACCGTTGAATTAAAAAATGCAGCCGGCGCATCCGGAGACATCTGGGTACGGTCCACTGGCTTAATTAATGGAGTCTCGCAGACGATCACGGTTTATGTCCGGCTGTCCAGCGCTTCACCCTGGAATTATGCAATCTTTGCCGGTAGCGGAGCATCTGGTGCTATGGTCAACGGAAACGTGGATATCCGCGGATCGGTTTTGATTTTAGGTTCCGGGCTTAATCCCGGTGATCTGGCCATTGATCTGGGTGGTACCGCGGAGTTTGTGGGAAACAATTACAGAACGCTGGCGGCATCGCTGCGGGCAAAAGTCCCAGCCTTACCCACGACTGTCATAGGCGGACAGACAGTTGAAACCTTGAATGCCAAACTTCATGTCAAACGGGGCATTATCGGATTAAGTGGCAGTTCCTCAGTCGGAGAAGCGAATGTCTCCGGAAACGCGTATAAAGAAACAGCTGATGGCATATTTGTGAATGATGGCTTCGGCGGCAATAAAGGCGCTGCAAATGTGTTTTCTGACAATGGAACGACCAATGGGTATGATTTAGGAGACGCGGTGGTATTCCCACGCTTATCAGAACCTTATATGGGTTATGCCACCTATCAGCAATATTTGCATGACAATGCGTTGGTCCTGACAAATCAATTGAGTAATATTTCTTCCACTTCCTCATTTAATTATTCCAACGCAAACGGAAGTATCAGTATGGATGGCGCAGGAAACTTGACGATTTCAGGAATCGTTTATGTTGACGGCGGAAATTCAGTTAATTTTATTGATAGGGGTAAGACAGTTAACTATACCGGAAAGGGCTCGATTTTATCGACCGGCAATGTTCAGGTAGATCTCAATTTGCTCACCAAGGGGAATAATTCATTTCCCAATAACAATATCGGGTTCATGACCCCTAATGATATCACGCTTGGCACAACGGCGCAAATGGACGTGATGGGGCTTTTTTATGCTGAGAAGAAAATCACCTGTTCCAAACAAACCGATGTCGTTGGAACATTTGTCTCCAATTATTTTGATATGGGCACAAACGTGCCTGCCATTTATCAAGTTCCTGAAGTCATCAACAATTTGCCTCCGGGAATGATCGGCGGTAACACCTTGTGGTATACCGTGGTCGGCTGGATCAAGTCGTAAGATTAGCCAAACAGTTTCGAGATTTTTTCTTGCCATAAGACGAACTCTCCAGTAGAATTTCTTTATCCGCCGGTCAACAAATAGGGCGGATAAACCCCCAGCGGTTTGATTCACTGGTGTGAATCAGCAGGGGGTCATTTAAATGGAGCCCCACGGGATCCATGGAGCCCCGCGGACTGAAGTCCACGGTTCCTTTGTTCTCGAGATTCCGCCCTGCGGAATCCCGACCGGAACGCCTTCCATCCCTCATCTGCAGATGCGGGTGTTCCGGCGTCGGGATAAACTTCGTTGATTTATAAAATTTTCCTTTTGTATTGCAAGGGTCGCATGAAACTGCTCAGCTGGAATATCAACGGAATACGCGCTGCCGAGCGTAAAGGCTTCTTTGACTGGCTTCAAACCAAACCGGCGGATGTAATCTGCGTGCAGGAAACCAAGGCCCACCCCGATCAATTAACCGAAAAATTTTTAAACCCTCCTGGATATCATGCCTATTGGAACTCCGCTGAAAAGAAAGGCTATAGCGGGGTAGCTGTTTTTATCCTGCAACCAGAAGGCCACGGATTTCAAACCGTGGATGAATGGCCTTCAGGCAGGATTCCGCCCAACGGGCAAAAAAATTTTGGTGCCACGAGCTTCAGCCCGTTAGGCTCCACAACCACTCAACCGCTCAACGTCCGCATGGGTTTTGGCATACCGGAATTCGACGGCGAAGGCAGGGTGTTAGAGCTGGAATTTACGTATTTTACGCTGTTCAATATCTACTTTCCCAACGGCAGCAGCGGCAATGTGCGCGTTCCCTATAAGATGGCCTTCTATGAGGCCTTCTTTAAATATGCGGAAAAACTCCGAAAAAAAGGCAAGCGCCTGATCATCTGCGGTGATGTCAATACCGCGCATGAAGCCATTGACCTGGCCCGGCCGAAGGCAAAATTAAAAAAAAACCGTTTTTTTATAATTTTAATAATGGG
>JBBRHV010000031.1:0-22076 GCA_038222225.1 Candidatus Omnitrophota bacterium | reverse complement strand
ACGAGAGATTTGATCCATAGGTTTTGACCTCCATGCTGTTTAGAATAATGGTTTCGCCAGGGGGAGGCAAGTAGTTTTAGCAGATCTCTCTGTAAGAACAGAAGATAAGAATAATAAAACTAAAAACTTTTTCCAGAACGGACGATTATAAAGGGAGGCGAAAATGAAGTTTGAAGAGGTTTCTGCGGCTTTAGAGGATTATTTGGAACGTATTTATATGCTGAAGAAGGAGCGTGGCGATGTCCGCGTCAAGGATTTGGCGGAATACTTAGGTGTCAAGGCGCCTTCGGTCACCGAGGCTTTAACGCATTTGAAAGCAAGGGGTTTAGTCTCTCAGGAAAAATATCAAGGGGTTCATTTGACCGATGAGGGTTTGAAGATCGCCAAGGAAGTTTATGCGCGTCATTGCATGCTTAAGAAATTTTTCCATGAGGTGTTAGGGGTGGAGGAGAAACAGGCCGAGGAGGATGCTTGCAGGACAGAACATCTGCTGGCCCGGGTTACAATCGGAAAACTGCAGAAATTCATGGAAAGGATTGACGACTATAAACAGTCGGATCCGGATTTTTTGAAAGGCCTATGATGGCAGAGACGATGATCCTTTTAAATAAAGTTCAGGTTGGCCAAGCCGTCCGTGTTTTAAAGATCGATGCCGGTAAATCTTTGGAAGGTCAGCTGCAGCATATGGGTATCCGCGAGGGAGAGGTTCTGAAGGTTGTGCAGAATACCAAGAAGGGGCCCATCATTGTTGCCAAGGAGACCATGCGTCTGGCTTTGGGGCGCGGCATGAGTCAGACGATCTGGGTAGAAGTGATATCCGATGTGAAAAGTTCAAGCAAAAAAAATTAGCCGAAACAACCTACGAAGTTACAACCTACGAAGTTGGCGAGGGGCGGTTTTATGATGAAGTCTACAATATGCCTTGCCGGTAATCCCAATAGCGGCAAGACCACAATCTTCAATGTGCTGGCGAAAAGCCACGAAAAGATCGGCAACTGGCCGGGAACGACCGTTGAGGTCAAAGAGGCGTTATGCCTGATCGGTTCTGAGCAGTTTCGGCTGGTGGACCTTCCCGGAATTTACAGCCTGACCGCCTATTCGATGGATGAACGGGTTGCCAGCGAGTTTTTGCTTCAGGAACATCCGGATGTGGTGTTGTGTGTGGTCGATGCTTCCAATCTGGAACGCAACCTTTATTTAACCTGCCAGATGCTGGAAATGGGGCAGCGGGTGGTGGTTTGTCTGAACAAAATGGATTTGGCCAAGCGGCGGGGTCTAGCGATCAATTCTTCAGAGTTGAGTCAGGTCTTGGGGGCTTCGGTCGTCGAGGCGGTTGCCTCTCAGAATAAGGGGATTGCTGAACTTCAGGAGGCTTTATCGCGCGCACAGCAGCAGAGCCCTCATGATTTTCATATTGATTATGGAGAACTGGAACCGCTGATTGTTAAAGTTCAGCAGCAGCTTGAGGATGCTCATATTCAAAGCGGGTTTTTAAACCGGGCCTTAGCGGTCAAGCTTTTGGAAGAAGGGCCGACCTCCACCGAGTTTGTGCGCAAAACGCCGAACGGCGAAGCGGTTTTAGAAAAAGTTGCCCAGGCTAAAGAATCTTTAGCGGTTAATGTCAAGGCTCAGGTTTTGGAGCGGCGTTATGCCTTTATCAAGGGATTGGCTGCAGAGTGTGTAACCAAGACGTTGACCTTAGAAGACATGATCACTGTTTCGGACCGGATCGATAAAGTATTAACTCACCGTTTTTTGGGACTGCCGATTTTTTTGGGAGCGATGTATGCGCTGTTTAAAATTGTTTTTACGGTTGGTGAGCCGGTTGTGGATCTGATCCAGAATTTTTTTGCCGTTTTGGGAGCAGGGGCATCCTCCGGAATTCTGTCCGCGGGGCTGCCGGCCTGGCTGGCTTCTTTGGTGTCTGACGGGATTTTCTCCGGCGTGGGAAGCGTGGCAGCATTTTTGCCTTACATCATGATTCTTTATCTGGAGATCTCGTTTTTACAGGACAGCGGATATCTGGCGCGGGCGGCATTCATTATGGACCGTTTTATGCATGCCTTGGGGCTTCATGGAAAATCATTTATCCCGATGCTTTTGGGGTTTGGCTGTAGTATTCCGGGGATTATGGCGGCGCGGACGCTGGGTTCCAGAAAGGATCGGATCTTAACCATTCTGGTCCTGCCGCTGATGAGCTGTGCGGCACGGCTTCCGGTTTATACGCTTTTTACGGCGGCATTTTTCAAGGAGAACCAGGGACTTGTGGTGTTTTCTCTCTACGTTTTGGGTATTGTCATGGCCATTGTGATGGCAAAATTACTCAGGCAGGTTTTGTTCAAAGGCGAAACGGTGCCGCTCATTATGGAGTTGCCGCCATACAGGATGCCGCTGCTGAAAGATGTTATGACGCATATGTGGGTTCAGGCTCTGATGTTTGTCAAAAAAGCAGGAACGGTCATTTTTTCTTTTGTGATCATTACCTGGGCTTTGGCCTCGCTTCCTTTCGGGGTAGAATATGCGTCAGAGGCAAGTATCATCGGGCACATCGGTAGGGTGGTGGCGCCCATTTTTGTGCCGGCAGGTTTCGGGTTTTGGCAGGCGGGGGTTGCTTTGTTTTTTGGTGTGATGGCCAAAGAAACCATTATCGGAATTTTCGGAACACTTTATGGCGCGCAGGAAGGGACTTTACCGGTTATTTTGGCTCAGCATTTTACACAGGCTTCCGGTTACGCTTTCTTGGTAATGGTGGCGTTATATACGCCATGTTTGCCGACACTTGTGACCATTCGCAAGGAAATAGGAGCGAGATGGGCTTATTTGGCGGCTGGCTATATGTTTGTACTGGCATGGTTGATGAGTGTTCTAGTTTTTCAAATTTTCAGCCTTTTCTTATTCTTTTTTACCTCTGGATAAGGAAATCTCCTTTTTAGCTTGTCGGCTTTGAAAATCTTCCCTACAATAGGTATACGTGTATATATAATTTAAAGGAGCGATTATGAAGTTGATTATTCAGATCCCCTGTCTGAATGAGGCTGAAACTTTACCTCAAACCCTGGCGGCGTTACCTAAGCAGATTTTCGGTGTTGACGTTATCGAGATTCTGGTCATTGATGACGGCAGCACGGATCAGACTTCGGATGTGGCCCGCGCGTGCGGGGTTCATCATCTGATTCGACTGACCAAAAAAAAAGGTTTGGCCACTGTTTTTCAAGTGGGCTTAGACACGTCTTTAAAAAAAGGCGCGGATATTGTTGTGAATACTGATGCTGATGGGCAGTATAAGGGTGAAGATATCCCGCGTTTAATTGCTCCGATCTTGGAAGGTCGTGCGGATGTTGTGATTGGGAACCGCGACATAGAAAATATCAAACAATTCTCGTGGATCAAAAAACGCCTGCAGCGGATCGGCAGCGCGGTGGTTCGTCAGCTTTCAGGTGCTGATGTGCCGGATGCCACCACTGGTTTTCGGGCTTATAGCCGGGAGGCAGCCTTAAGGATTAATATTGTTTCAACTTATACATATACGCTTGAATCGATTATTCAGGCGGGTCACAAGAATTTGGCTATTGAAAATATTACGGTGCAGACCAACCGTGTTGAACGACCGTCGCGTCTTTTTAAAAACATTCCGGAATATGTCAGTCGTTCGATTGTCACGATGATTCGTGTGTGGGCCATGTATAATCCGATGCGGATGTTTATGAATTTGGGTATGATCGCTCTTTTTGCCGGCGGTCTTATTGGATGGAGATTTTTGCTGTTCTATTGGGCGGGAGCAGGAGGCGGGCACATTCAGTCTTTGATCTTCGCCGCTGTTTGTATCATCGCAGGAATCCAGCTGTTGGTGATTGGGCTGGTGGCAGATCTGATCTCGATTAATCGAAGGCTTCTGGAGGATTCCCTTTTAAGGATTAAACGGATTGAAATGGGCAAATAAATTTGTTGGAGGCGTTTTTAACTTGGAAAATACGGATAAAGGAACGCATTATGAATTTGATTGATGTTGAAAAACAATATGAGCTTTATAAAGAAGAAATTGATTCAGCAATCAAGAATGTCGTTGAGAACGCAAAGTTCATCATGGGTCCGGAAGTGCTTTTGTTTGAGAACGAGCTCTCGCGTTTTCTCGGTGTCAAACATTCAATCGCCTGTGCCTCCGGAACGGATGCGCTGCTTTTGGCATTGATGGCCTACGGCGTTAAGGCCGGTGATGAAATTATTACAACGCCGTTCTCATTTATTGCGGCGGCGGAGGTGATCGCGTTTTTAAAGGCCGTGCCGATCTTTGTGGATGTGGATCCCCGGACATACAATATTGATCCGTCAAAGATCGTTGAGGTTGTGACGGGAAAAACCCGGGGGATCATTGCTGTTGATATTTTTGGTCAATGCGCTGATTATGATGCGATCCAGGCTATCGCTCAGCAGTATAATCTGTTTGTTATTGAAGACGGGGCGCAATCGCTGGGCGCGGAATATAAGGGCCGGAAAGCATGTTCATTGGGCCATATCAGCTGCACATCTTTTTTTCCGGCTAAACCTTTGGGCTGTTTCGGGGACGGCGGTGCGGTATTCACGGATGACGATAGTCTTGCGGAGCGCATGAAGTCTGTCCGTCTGCACGGGAAGGGAACGCACAAATATGACCATGCCTACATCGGCATGAACAGCCGGCTGGATACGATTCAGGCCGCGGTTCTTTTGGTAAAGTTAAAACATTTCGCGAAGGAAATCGAAGAACGGCAAAACGTCGCCGCGTATTATTCAGAGCGTTTGTCGTCGTGCTGCGTCACTCCGTATATCGAAGAATATAACCGGTCCGTTTTTGCCCAGTATGTGATTCAGACGGAGCATCGGGACAAGCTTCAGAATGATTTGAAGGAACGCCAGATCCCGACCGCGGTCTATTATCCGAAGCCGCTGCATCTGCAGACCGCCTTAAAAAGCTACGGATATCAGCAAGGGGATTTTCTCATCTCAGAGAAGTTGTGTGATCGGGTATTGGCGTTGCCGATGCATCCGTTTTTGACCAGGGACGATCAAGACGCGGTAATTGGGGCGGTTCAAGAGTTTTTTAAAAACGCGGCTAAGAGTTAATATGGCTTTATCGAAAAGAAGAGAAAAGATTCTAGTGACGGGAGGCGCCGGATTTATCGGGAGCGCCTATTGCCGGTTGCTGGCCCGGAAAGGCCATCAGGTTTCTGTTGTTGATCGGCTGACGTATGCGGGGGACCGCCGGCGGCTGAAAGAGATCGCGCCAGGCATAAATTTTTATCGGGTAGACATTTGTAAGCCTGTCAGCATGAAGGCTATATTTGAAGAGGTTCGCCCCGATACGGTCGTTCATTTTGCCGCTGAAACACATGTGGACCGCAGTATTTTAAACGTGCATCCGTTTGTTCAGACCAATATGGCGGGCACACAGACGATGATTGAGATGAGTTCGGAGTTTGGCATCAGCCGATTTTTGCATATATCGACGGATGAGGTCTATGGAGATCACCGTCAGGGACATTTCAAGGAAGACGGATCTCCTCTTCAGCCCAACAATCCATATTCGGCGACCAAAGCCGGAGCAGAATGTTTGGTTCGTGCAGCCATCCGCACCTTTTCATTTCCGGCCATTATTGTTCGCCCGTCCAATAATTATGGGCCGTGGCAATATCCTGAAAAATTGATCCCGGTTGTGATTTTAAAAGCCCTCAACAATGAAAAGGTTCCGGTCTATGGCCAGGGAGCTCAGATCCGAGAGTGGCTTTATGTCGAGGATTGCGCAGAGGCGATGGACTTCATTCTCAAAAAGGGAAAACTGGGGGACGTTTATAATGTGGGCAGTCATTTTGAGCAGAAAAATTTAACGACAGTTAAGATGATCTTAAAATGTTTAAATCGGCCGCAAAGTTTGATTCAATTTGTCAAAGACCGGCCGGGGCATGATTTCCGTTACTCCGTGGATATCGAAAAGATCAAGAAGCTGGGGTGGGAGCCGAAGGTTTCGTTTGAGGAGGGTCTGGATTTGACGGTTGGCTGGAGCCTGGATCATTTGAGCTGGCTGACAAAGAAGTCTTCGGTCTTGCGTGAGTATTGGGCCAAAGTTTATAAAGTTGAAAAGCAAAAGGAATGCGCATGAAAGGGATCATTTTAGCCGGGGGAAAAGCGACACGCCTTTATCCGATCACCAAGGGGATTTGTAAGCAGCTGTTGCCCATTTATGACAAGCCGATGATTTATTATCCATTGTCGGCGCTGATGCTTGCGAAGGTCAGGGACATCCTTATTATTTCATCGGTGGAATACGTTGATAATTTCCGTTCCATCTTTGGTGATGGTCAGGATCTGGGATTGACGCTGTCTTATGCGATCCAGGATGAGCCCAAGGGGATCGCGGATGCTTTTCTGATCGCGGAGGATTTTATCAAGGGAAGTCCGGTCGCGTTTATTTTAGGGGATAACATTTTTTATGGAGATCGTTTAAGGGACGTCCTGCAAACGGCGGCGTCCAATAATAAAGGGGCGACAATCTTTGGATATTATGTGAAAGATCCGGAACGCTATGGGGTGGTTCAGTTTGATTCTTCCAACAAGGTGGTCTCGATTGAAGAAAAGCCGGTTCAGCCCCAGTCGAACTGGGCTGTCACGGGCTTGTATTTTTATGATCAGAATGTCGTGGAGTATGCCAAGCAAATCAAGCCGTCTCAGCGGGGAGAACTTGAGATCACAGACCTGAATAAGTTGTATCTGGAGAAAGGTGCCTTGCATGTGGAGTTGTTAGGCCGGGGGTATGCCTGGCTGGATACCGGAACCTATGAATCGCTGATCAATGCATCGCTTTTTATCAAGACCATTGAAGACCGGCAGGGATTAAAGATCGGATGTGTTGAGGAGATTGCTTATCGTATGAATTATATTAATGCTGAACAGCTGACGAAAACGGCAAATCAGATCAAAACATCGTATGGCGAGTATCTGCTTCGTATTGTTCAGGACAAAGTATTGAATTCTTTGTGAAAGGGATCAGATGAGAAAAGAATTTCTCGTTTTTGGAAGTCCGTATTTCGGACCGGAGGAAGAGGCGGAAGTGATTGATTCCATGCGCAAGGCATGGGTCGGCACTGGACCTAAAGTGAGGGCCTTTGAAGAGGCCTTTGCCCAGTATAAGAGTGTCCCGTATTCGGCGGCGGTCCATTCCTGCACGGCCGCGTTGCATTTATCCTGTCTTGCCTTGGGTTTGAAGGAGGGGGATGAGGTCATTACGACGGCGATGACATTCTGCGCGACGGTCAATGCGATCATTCATTGCGGGGCAACGCCGGTCTTGGCCGATATTGATCCGGCCACCCTCAACATTGATCCCCAAGATATCGAACGCAAAATAACGTCGAAAACGAAAGCGGTGGTGGTGGTGCATTTTGCCGGACGACCGTGCGAAATGGAGGACATTTTAGCCATTGCCAGCCGGCATCATTTGCGTGTGATCGAAGATTGCGCCCATGCTCTGGAAACGGAATATCACGGAAAGAAGGCCGGGACGCTGGGGGATATCGGGTGTTTTAGCTTTTATGCGACGAAAAATATCACGACCGGTGAAGGCGGCATGGCGATCAGCCATACCAGTGAGTGGATCCAGGCCATTAAGGTTATGGCCTTGCATGGCCTCAGCGCTGATGCATGGCAGCGGTTTTCTGATAAAGGATATAAGCATTATCTGATGACCGAGCTGGGATTTAAATATAATATGATGGATCTTCAGGCGGCGATGGGGATTCATCAGATCAAAAAGATCGACCGGTTTTGGGAGCGGCGGGCGCAGATATGGCGATTCTATATGGAACAACTTCAGAGTTTGCCGGTCAGTTTACCGGCGCCGGCTGGGCCCGATCAGAAGCATGCCTATCATTTGTTTACCATCGGGATTGATGCGGAAAAAACCGGTATCAGCCGGGATCAATTCTTGGATGAAATGACCAAGCGGAAGATCGGGGTGGGGGTGCATTATTGCGCGATTCCTGAGCATCCATATTATCAGAAGCGGTTCGGGTGGAAGGCTTTGGATTTTCTGAATGCCGCGTCGTATGGGTCGCAGACGGTGAGCATTCCGATTTCTCCAAAATTAACAGACCAAGACTTGACTGACGTGGTTGAGGCGGTCAGTGATATTTTAGGCCAATGAAGATCCAGATCATTACAAGTTCTTATCCTGCCTATCCGAGTGATCCGTCGGGGACGGCTGGCCTGTTTGTGCGGGCATTCGCGTTGGAACTGAAAGCCCAGGGGCATCAGGTCATCATACAGCCGGTGGGAAGAAAGCCGGTTTATGAAGCGGATGAAGGGCAGATCATTGATCCGCTTCCGTGGGATGGCGGAGATCAGGAGCTGGCATCGTTAAAGTTTTTTTCGATCCGGAATATGTGCGTGGTCTTTCATTTTTTCAGGAAAGCCAGAAAGAAGATCATTGCGGATCACCAAAAATATCAAATTGAGCGGACGCTCTGTATGTGGGCTTTGCCTTCGGGGCTGCTCGGTTATTGGATGAAGAAGGCGCTGAACAAGCCCTATGATGTGTGGGCGTTAGGTTCGGATATCTGGAGAATCAGAAAGATCCCGTTGATCGGGAACGCTCTTTTAAAACTCGTGATTCAGAATGCCGATCGGGTTTTTGCCGATGGGATTGAGTTGTGCAGAGCTGTTGAAGATATTGCAAAATGCCCGTGCGCTTTTTTACCTTCCTCCAGGGTTCTTCCGAAACCACAGGTTATGGAGGGAGAAGGGTACGGCGATGGGCATTTGCACTTGTTGTTTGTCGGACGGTATCATGCCAACAAAGGGCCGGATCTGTTATTGGAATCTTTTTTGAAATTGAAAGAGTCGTGCAGACAGAAGATACGTTTGCACATGTATGGATTAGGCCCGTTGAAAGTTTCTTTGGAATCATTTGTTGTCGAATACGGTCTGCAGGATACTGTTGATATCAATGATGTCATTGATGCGCAGCAGTTGGCGGATCTGTTTTTGAAGATTGGATATTTGATTATTCCGTCGCGCATTGAGAGCATTCCGGTTATTTTTTCAGATGCCCTTCAAAGCGGGGTTCCGGTGATTTCGACGCCCGTTGGGGATTTGAAAAGCTTGATCGAAAAACACAGGTGCGGAATTCTGGCAGACAGCGTTTCTCCGGACGCGTTGGCCCGTGCGCTGGAACGGGCGTGTGAGGAGGACCGCGTTGGGTTTGCGCAAAAGGCAAAGGAGTTATTTCAAGAGTTTAATTTGAGTCACTCTGTCGGAGTGTGGCAGAATTTTTAAAATGAGGGATGGGATCTTATAAAGGATGGTGTTGGGATGGCTTGGAAAAAAAATATTGGGATGATCGGTCTGGGATATTGGGGTAAGAATGTTTTGCGCAATCTCAGTGAATTAGATGTTTTGCATACAGCCTGTGATCTCAATGAGCAGTTGATCGCGGCGCGACAGAAAGAGTATCCACAAGTACAGTTTACGTCATCGCCGGAGGAGCTCATTCAAAACCCGGACATTTCTGCGGTTGTGATTTCTTCACCGGCGGTGACTCATTATGGGATCGCAAAGCAGGCGTTCCTTGCCGGTAAGGATGTTTTTGTGGAGAAACCGTTGGCCTTAACGGTTGCTGAGGGAGAAGAGCTGGTCAGAATGGCTGATGATCATAAACGGATCCTGATGGTTGGGCATATCCTGCAATATCATCCAGCCGTGCGCAAGTTAAGGGCGATGATTCAAGGCGGAGAGCTTGGAAAGATCCAATATATTTATTCGAATCGTTTGAATATCGGGAAGCTGCGCGTTGAGGAAAATATTTTGTGGAGTTTTGCGCCGCATGATATTTCAGTTATTCTCATGCTTCTGGGGGAGGAGCCGATGAGTGTTTCATCTTTTGGTGGAAGCTATCTGAACGCTCCGATCACGGATGTGACTATGACACATCTGGAATTTCGTAATAGTGTTAAAGCCCATATTTTTGTAAGTTGGCTGCATCCTTTTAAAGAGCAAAAACTAGTTGTTGTGGGATCCGAGGCCATGGCGGTTTTTGATGACCAGAAAGAAGATAAGCTGTTTCTTTATTCGCATAAGATTGATTGGAAAGACGGGAAGATCCCGGTTGCGCGTAAGGCGGAATATCAGGTTGTGCCGATTGATAAGGCTGAGCCGCTTAAGGAAGAGTTAGGGCATTTTTGTATGTGTTGTGAGGATCGAAAGGCCCCTTTGACTGACGGTCATGAAGGATTAAGGGTCTTGAGGATTCTTGAAGCTGCGGAAAAAAGCATGGCATAAAAAGGAAGAAGAATAATGGATCAAGAAAAAAAATATTTTGCGCATGAATCTTCGTATGTTGATGAACCCTCTCAGATTGGGGAAGGGACAAAAATCTGGCATTTTTCGCACATTCTAAAGAATTCCGAAATCGGAAAGAATTGCGTGATCGGCCAGAACGTTTCCATTGGTCCAGGTGCATTAATCGGGAATGGCTGCAAGATCCAGAATAACGTGTCGATCTATAAGGGCGTGACATTGGAGGATGATGTGTTCTGCGGCCCATCGTGCGTGTTCACGAACGTCTACACTCCAAGAGCTTTTGTGGAACGTAAAGATGAGTTTTTGCCTACGACGGTCAAAAAAGGCGCCACGATCGGAGCTAATGCTACGGTCATATGCGGCGTGACCATCGGGCAATATGCACTTGTCGGCGCGGGAGCGGTTGTGAAAGAAGATGTCCCGGACCATGCGGTGGTTGTCGGTGTCCCGGCGAAACAGAAGGGGTGGGTGTGCAAGTGCGGCATGCCGCTCACAGAGGACCAAGAAGAGAGCCTTCAATGCGGACAATGTAAGATATCGTAGGACGTGCAGGGTTGAATTCAATCACTCGTAAACAGGGCAGGGGATTATGAAACGCAAAAAAATCTTGGTAACCGGAGCAGATGGGTTTATTGGCAGTCATCTTGTTGAAGCGCTTTTAAAGGCTGGGCATGAGGTGCGTGCGTTTGTCTACTATAACTCATTCAATAGTTGGGGGTGGCTGGACACCTTGCCCAAGGACGTTCTGAAGAAGATTGAAGTTTTTCCCGGGGATGTTCGTGATCCGAATGGAGTTCGTCAAGCCGTTCAAGGGATTGATGTGGTGTTTCATTTGGCTGCCCTGATCGGCATTCCGTTCAGTTATCATTCTCCGGACAGCTATGTTGATACCAATATTAAAGGGACCTTAAATGTTCTCCAGGCGGCTTTAAGGGAAGAGTGCCGTCGTGTGTTGATCACGTCGACCTCCGAGGTTTATGGAACGGCGCAGTATGTGCCTATTGATGAGCGGCATCCGTTCCAAGGCCAATCGCCCTATTCCGCTTCAAAGATCGGTGCGGATCGCATCGCAGAATCGTTTTGGCGCAGTTTTGATATGCCGGTCACCATTGTGAGGCCGTTCAATACGTACGGACCGCGTCAATCCGCGCGGGCGATTATTCCGACAATCATTACGCAGATTTTATCCGGCGAGAAGGCGATTCATTTGGGCAGTCTAGAGCCGACACGGGATCTGAATTATGTGGCAGATGTTGTTGACGGTTTTTTGAAGATCGCAGAAGCGAAAAAAACCATTGGCGAAGAAATAAATATTGCTTCTCAGAAAGAGATTTCCATGGGTGATTTGGCACTGGAAATTATCGTGATGATGGGTTCCAAAGCAAAAATTGTTTGTGACCAGGAGCGCAAGAGGCCGGTCAAAAGCGAGGTGGAGCGTTTGCTGGGGTGCAATAAAAAGATCCTGGAGATGACCGAATGGAAACCGACAACCTCTTTGGATCAAGGATTGAAAAAGACCATTGCATGGTTCCGAGGGGAAGAGATCCTTAAGCGGTATAAAACGGGCATATTTAATTATTAGTTATGTTTACGGGAAGCGGGGGTTTTTATGGAAATGCCGGGCCAGACGGATCCGAAAATTTTAGTCGATATCCTTAAGTCAATGTTGAGGATTCGATTGTTTGAAGAGGAAGTGGCCGGACAGACATCCCGGGGAGAGGTTCGGTGCCCGGTGCATTTGTATGTTGGCCAAGAGGCCATTGCCGCGGCTGTATGCGCAAATCTGACTCAGGAAGATTATGCCTTCAGCACGCACCGGAGTCATGGCCATTATATCGCGAAGAATGGAAGCATGAATCGTTTGATGGCTGAAATTCAAGGTAAAGAGACCGGCTGTTCGAAGGGGTTCGGCGGATCCATGCATGTGATTGATGTCGGGGCGGGATTCATGGGAAGCTCTGCGATTGTCGCCGGAACGATCCCGATTGCCGCAGGTGCGGCCTTAACGAGTCAGCTCACAAAAGACAATAAGGTTGTTTCGGTCGCTTTTTTCGGAGACGGAGCCACGGATGAGGGCGTCTTCTATGAGACGGTTAATTTTGCAACGCTATATAAGCTGCCGATGTTATTTGTCTGTGAAAATAATTTATTTTCTACGCATCTGCCGGATTTTAAAAGGCAGTCAAACACGAAAATTTACAAACGGGTCAGAAATTTTTCTATCAAGACGATGCGGGTGGACGGCAATAATCCGTTAAAGATTTATAAGGCGGCAAAGGGCTTGATTCATGGGATACGGCAGGGGAAGGGACCGGCCCTCTTGGAGTGCATGACCTATCGGTGGTTGGCGCATGTGGGTCCTACGGAAGATTTGGATATCGGTTACAGAAAGAAGGAAGATGTTGAATACTGGAAAAGGAAGTGCCCGATAAAATTTTTGAAGAAGGTGATGCTGAGGCAGAAGACGATTTCTGAGAACGCTTATCAAGAGATTGAGCGGGGGGTTGAAGCCGAGATTGAGAAGGCGGTTGTTTTTTCTTCTGAGAGTTTGTTCCCTTCGGGAAAAACTCAAAAGGAGGCATCAAGATGAGAATGCTGTCGTATTCAAATGCAATTAATGAGGCGTTTCACCAGATCATGGAGAACGATGGCCGTGTTTTTCATATCGGCGTTGGAGTAAACACTCCCTGGTATGTTGGAAATACTTTGGCGGGCTTGATGGACCGTTTTGGGGAAAAGAGGATGATTGATACTCCGGTTTCCGAAAGCAGTATCACTGGAATATCTATCGGGGCAGCGTTGACGGGAATGAGGCCAATTTTAACATTTCCGCGTATGGATTTTATGTATTATGCCATGGATCAAATTTTCAATCATGCCGCAAGCTACAATTATGCATTGGGGGGCAGTGCCCCGATCCCGCTTGTTATCCGTGCGATCATTAATCGAGGGGGGGAGCAGGCGGCGCAGCACTCACAGGCGCTGCAGGCAGTCTTTATGCATATTCCCGGATTTAAAGTTGTGATGCCTTCTGATGCGTATGATGCCAAAGGGATGCTGATAGGCGCAATGAAAGAAAACAGCCCGGTCATTTTTATTGAGGACCGCTGGCTGTATGGGGCCGAATGTGATGTTCCGGAAAAGAGTTATGCTGTTTCGCTTTCCGGGGCCAAGGTGATTGAGGAAGGGAAAGATGTTACGATTGTAGCATCGTCGTATATGGTTCAAGAGGCAAAAGAAGCGGTCCAACAGTTGAGAGAAAAAAACATTGAAGCTGAATTGCTGGATTTGAGGTCGGTAAAACCGATTGATGCGGAAACAATCCTAGTTTCTGTTGCAAAAACAGGCCGGCTGCTGGTTGTTGATGGCGGATGGGAAACCGGCGGGGTTGCTGCGGAAGTTGCTTTTTTGGTGGCAAACCGGGGGTTCGCGGGTTTAAAGGCCTCCATCGAGCGGATCACGCTTCCGGATTCGCCGGCTCCGGCGTCATGTTTATTGGAGAAGGATTATTATCCGACGAGCAAGGACATCGTGGAGAAGATCCTTAAATTTGAAATTCAAAAATAAGAAAGGTCCTTCATATGCGTGTGCCATTTGTAGATTTGCCGCGACAAATTAGTTTTTATGAACAGGAAATTAGAGGTGTCTTTGAAGATGTTGTTTTTAAGCGCGCTGATTTTATTATGCGTCAGGATTTGATTGATTTCGAGCGGGAATTTGCTGAGTTCACAGGTGTGGCGCATTCGATTGGGGTCGCTAATGGAAGCGATGCTTTGAACATGGCGTTAAAGGTCCTCGGAATCGGACCCGGCGATGATGTGATTACAGTCTCGCATACGTTTGTCGCAACAATCGCCGCCATTGTTCATGCGGGCGCAAAACCGATTCTGGTTGACGTGGCCGATGATTATAATATGGACACGGATTGTTTGGAACAGGCCATTACAAAGAAAACAAAAGCTATTATCGCTGTGCATTTGAACGGGCGCGTATGTCAGATGGATAAGATCAAGGACTTGGCGGAGAAACACAAGCTTTTTGTCGTTGAGGATTCTGCTCAGGCGATCGGGGGGATGTTTGACGGGAAAAAGGCTGGTTCCATGGGGATTTTGTCAACGAACAGTTTTTATCCTTTTAAAATCATAGGGTGTTTCGGGGATGGCGGCGCCATAACAACAAATGACCCGCAATTGAATGCTCAATTGAAATGTATGCGGGACAATGGACAGGACCGGGAAAAGGGTGACATCTTGTTTTGGGGGTGGAATAGCCGTTTGGACAACCTTCAGGCGGCGATTTTAAGGATTATGTTTAGGCATTTTCCGGAGATCATCGCTCGCCGAAGAGAGATCGCAGCGCAATATTGTGAGGCGCTGTCCTCGGTCGGTGATCTGATGCTGCCGCTGAGGCCCTGTGAGGGGCCGCATTATGATGTCTTTCAGAATTATGTGATACGGACAAAAAGACGGGATGAATTGGTTAAGCGTTTATCTGAGAACGGTATCGGCACGCTGATTTCGTGGCCTCGGCCAACGCATCATCATCGCGCTTTGGGACTGACGCAGTTTAAGCTGCCCAATACGGAGGCCATGTCTCAAGAGGTCCTTTCGATTCCCATACATCCTGCGTTATCAGACGAAGAAGTAAACTATGTTTCCGGTGTCATAAGGAATTTTTTTAGCGGAAAGTGAGGAAGACCATGCAAGCTGTTATTTTAGCCGGCGGGAAAGGGACGAGGTTGGCGCCTTACACGGTCGTGTTTCCAAAGCCGATGTTGCCAGTTGGAGGGCAGCCGATCATTGAAACGATTATTCAGCAGCTGTCCTACTATAATTTCAAGGAGATTATTATTTGCCTCGGATATCTGGGGGACTTAATTGAGGTTTATCTTAAGAGCGATTCCAGGATCCCGAAAGATGTGCATATCCGTTATGTGACGGAGCAGAATCCGCTTGGAACGGCGGGGGCATTGTCATTGATTGACGGCCTGGATGAGGATTTCCTGGTGATCAATGGGGATATTCTGACGACCTTGAATTTTGAAGATTTTTTTGTGTTTCATAAAAAGAAGAAGGCCGCGTTGAGTATCGCGGCTGGTCAAAAGGAAATCAAAATGAATTTGGGGATCTTGGAGATCAATGAAGACGGCCGGGTAGAGGAGTTCATCGAGAAGCCGACATATACGTTTCAGGACAATATGGGCGTCTATATTTATAATAGACGGGCATTGGGTTATATCCAGCAGAATAAACGTTTGGATTTCAATATTTTGGTTGGAGAAATGATTCAGACCGGGGAAGATATTTTTGCGTACAAGTCTCAGGATCCGTATTTCTGGATTGACATCGGGCAGCACGCGGATTTTGAGCGCGCCAATGAGGAATTTTCAAAACGAAAAAATGAATTTTTAAAAACAAAACCATAAAACACAGAAATTATTTTAGCTATTCAATGAAAATTCTATTTGTTGCGCCTTTAAACAGCATCCACTCTCAGCGATGGATTCAATACTTTTCCGACAAGAAGACAAATGAAGTGTTTGTCTTGAATTTTGAGGAAAAGGCCATTGATATCAAAAACGCCAATGTTTTTACATTAAAGACGCCGAAGAATTTCTTTTTGAAATGTCTGTTTTTCCTTCCGATCATATATCGGGCGCGGCGGTTCATACGGAAAGTAAATCCTGATTTTATCCATATTCATTGGATAAGTTTCGTGCATTATTTTTTATTTTACAACATAGCAGTTCCGCTGATTGCCACGCCTTGGGGATCAGATGTTCTGATAAATACAAAAAATCCTTTGATCGCATGGTTCATCCGCCGATTTTTACCGAGATGTGCGTGCTGCATTTGTGATGCGCAACACCTGAAAGAAAAACTTGTTGATCTCGGGGCTGACCGGGAAAAAGTCCGGTTGATTTATTTTGGGACAGATGTTTTTAAATTCAATCCGGGCCGGAAGAATGCTTCAATTCGGAAAACATTGGGGTTTGAGGAATGCGCGTCAGTTGTATTGAGTCTGCGCTCGCTCAAGCCGATCTATGATGTGCGTACGTTTGTTTTGGCTGTACCAGAGGTTTTGTGTGAATGCGATCATGCTCGTTTTGTTATCGTCGGGAGGGGTGAGGAAAAGCCAGGGCTTATTCAGCTCGCGAAAGACCTTGGCGTATCAGAGAGGGTCAGATTTCTGGAGGGACTCTCCGATGAAGAAATGCAGGTGCTTGTTGCTTCCGTGGATATTTATGTATCAACATCTCTTTCTGATGGAGGATTAGCTGCCAGCACAGCGGAGGCAATGGCTAGTGAAGTGCCGGTTGTTATAACGGATTTCGGAGAGAATTCGCAATGGGTGGAAAATAGTATTAGCGGGTTTTTGTTCCCGTTAAGGGGAGATCGTGAATTGGCGGAGAAACTTGTTTATTTGATTAAGAACCCCTCCCGCGCAAAAGACATTGCAAAAGCCGGGCGGAAGGTGATTGAGGAACGTAATAATTATTATAAGGAAATGGAAAAGACGGAAGCGATTTATCAGGAGTTGGTGCAGTCACTAGGATAAGCATATTAGAAATTAACCTGAGAGTTCTTAAGGAGGCATAATGGAAAACAAGTCAAAGGTACGGGCGTTTCTAGAAAAAGTTCCGCACTTGGTGGAAATGTATCATTATTTTAAATATGTCTTTCCACGGGCGCCTTATTTAAATCCGAAAGTTGTGGAGATTAATGAGAGCAAGATGTATTTGAATGTAAATGAGCCGGATTTGGGCTTGCGGAAAACATTCCGAATTTATGCCGCGAATAAAGTTCACGAGCAGCATACAACCTGGATGATCGAACGGGAGCTCCTTAAAAAGGACCAGGTCTATCTTGATTTAGGGGCGAATATCGGTTATTTCAGTTTGCTGGCTGCCAAGATCGTCGGCTCGAAGGGAAAGGTTTTTTCATTTGAACCGGAGCCGAGAAATTTTACGTGTTTGCTTAAGAACAAGGAGTTGAACGGGTATACGCAGATGCAACCATTTCAGAAGGCCGCCTCAGATAAGGAGGGCAAAACGACATTGTACATTTGCCCATATGACACTGGACATCACACAATACAGCAATCTGATGGAATAACGTCCTATGAAACAAATACCAAGTTCGACAAGAGCCGGATTACCGCGATCGATGTGCCGACAATTTCAATGGATCATTTCTTGCAAGAGCAGCATGTCAGTGAAGTTGATTTGATCAAGATCGATGTTGAAGGGGCGGAATTTCTAGCCATTAATGGAATGAGCCATACGTTAAAGGCGTGTAAGAACACGAAAATTGTTATGGAATTTTTCCCGTTGCTCATCGAAAAAATGGGAAGTTCTCCGGACCGGCTGTTGAAGCGAATCACATCTGAGTTCGGTTTTGAGATGTTTGAGATTACGGATGATTATGATTCGGACAATGATAAGGCCAGTTTTCTAAAGCGGATCAATACGTTCGATGAGATATTAGAGAAATATCAAGAGAAAAAGATGTATCACATTAATTTATTATTTGTAAAAAAATGCAATGATCGATATGCTCAGATCGTTAATTTTAGAATATAAAGACAGCTATGCGGGTTTGGCGTTTCTCAGAGGGACGTACCGATGACGGTCTTTTGTGGAAAGAAATTCTTTATTCGCAGGGGATAGGGGATTTTCGTTTAAGAATAAAAATCCCTGAGGGGAGAAGGGCGTAAAAGTTCTATGCTGATCATAAAAGAATTCAAGCGTTTTTTGATATACGGGTTTGGTAATATTGTTCAATCGGCGATCAATTTTCTTTTTCTCCCGTTATTTCTCAATCAGTTTTCTCCGGCCGAGTATGGCATCATTAACATTCTGCTGGTCGTTATTGCGCTCGTTTCTACATTTATTAGCTGTGGACTTATTAATGCGATTCAGAGCGAATATTTTAATGAAAGTGAAGGTGAAGGCAGGGGAAATTTATCGGGAAATGTTTTTTTGTGGTATTGCATAAGCTCGCTGGTCATTGTCGCGCCAGTTTTATTTTATGCAAAGAGATTGTCCATGCTGTTTTTTTTAACGGATATTTATAAGCAGGAAATCCAGTTGGTTGGGATTCTAGTTCCGCTTCTGCTGATCTTTGATATACCATTTAATATTCTGCGTATGGAAAAAAGGGTCGGCGAATACGTTTCCTTTTCCATTGTAAGATTGATCCTGGATTTTGCATTAAAATACTTTTTTATTGTCGCCCTTCAGAGGGGGATCCTGGGCTATTTCGAATCATCGGTGATCGCTCTGATATTGATCAACGGGCTTCTGTATGGGGTAACCCTGCGGTATATATCTTTTAAATTGAATTTTCCAAAAATGGTGATGCTGCTCAAGCTGGGGGCGCCTTTTATTATCACAAGTTTTACAGTTTGGTCGATGCAGTCTGTCGACAAACTGATGATCAATTTTTTGTTAAACAAATTTTATGTCGGCATCTATTCAACCGCGGAAATATTTTCGAAAATATTTAACATGTTTGTATTCCGTCCGGTCAATTTGCTTTTGCCTCCGGTTATTTTTTCATATATCGCGAAGCATTCGGTCGAAGAGACGGACCTGATGTTTAAGAATTTATTGAACATCTTAGTTGTGGTTGGGTGCGCATTTCTGATTATTATTTCGCTGGGGTCAGAAGACGTTCTTAGGATTCTGATACGGTATTTTGGCAGCCGGCCGGAGTATGTTGAGTCCATTCAGTCGATTTTTTATTTAACTCTTGCGAATTTTTTCTATTGTTTAACGCTGCCGGTTCTTTATGTCATTCTAATGATGAAAAAGACAGGGCTGATGGCCATCGGATCGTTTTGTGCTGCATTCTTTAATCTGGTTCTGAATTATTTTTTCATTCTTGCTTATGGCGTCCGCGGAGCCGCCATTGCAACAGTGCTAGCAAATTTGCTTTTGGTCGGACTTTTATATTGGATGGTGCAGCGGTGGCATAAGATCGACTATGATTTCAAAATGTCGTTTATATTGATCGGGGTGGCCACTGCGCTGGTTTTTCTGGGGCGATGGGTGTCTTTAGAAAACGAGATTGTTTCCTTGTTCGCCAGGCCATCAGCGGGGCTTTTGTGTTATGGGGTCTTCATTTGGAGCTTAAACGGGGCGATTCCTGCGCAATATAAGGCCATGATCAGAGAGCGGCTGGTTTTTCGCAAACAGCGTTAGGCTCTGGACGGGTTCTTAAAATGTATATCGTTTTACTTTCCGAGACGAAGGGCTGTTGATGGACAATATTTTGAAGCGCATGGCGAAGAAGGTTTTTTATCGGCTGGTTTCCTGGGCCGATGCGCATTTCGGGTTTTTTTCTTATTGCTGGTGGGGGAAGAACCGACGGCAAGTTGAAGAATACTTTGGAACGATCGGAGATGCCGCCGATACGTATATTGCTGATATTTTAAAGAAAATAGAATTTGAGAGTTTTCTTGAATTGGGTTGCAGCTGCGGCAACCGTTTGTTTAATATTGCGCAGCAGCATGAGCAGGCAAGCATCGTCGGCATTGACATTAGTCCGCTGGCGATTAAGACCGGGCAGAATTTTTTTAAAAAATCCGGGATTAAAAATGTGCAGTTTATTCGAAAGCGGATTGGGCGTTTAAATGATTTTCCGGAGAGCTCGTTTGATGTGGTTTTTTCCAGGGCAACGCTCATCTATATTTCTCCACGAAAAATCATCCGGGTTTTGAAAGACATCATTCGCACATCAAAAAAATATGTGATCTTGATGGAAATGCAGGGTATGGACTTGGACCGGGACCCGGAGGGGACAGGATTTTTTTGCCCGCCTTCAAACTGGAAGCGGGATTATATCCGATTGTTTAAAAGTGTCGGCATAAAGGAATCAGATATCATTGTTGCGGATGTTCCAGAAGCTGTTTGGAGCCCCGGCGGCGGAGGCGCAGCACTCATCATGTTTAAGAAAATATGAACGTTGTTGTTTTTTTCGTCATATGGGCGGAATGGCGCGGAAGATGCTATGGATTAACGTCAAGATGGCTACGAGCGCTGAAGTCATAGACTTGTGGCAATAGTAAATCGCAAATCAAAGAAAAGCAAGGAATCAACATGGAAAAGCTACTAAAAAAAATTCTGCCAACCCCGATATTTAATTTTTTAAAACGGATCGCTCGCAATACGATCAAAATAGTTCTTCGTAAGGACGGTGGAGAATTGGCTTACTGGCAATATTGCTTTCGCCAAGAAGACGGTGAATTTAAGAATGATCATTACCAGAAAACCATGCTTGCCATGGCGGAGCGTGATAATAATGAATTTTTGCGTAATAAGATCGTGGTCGATTTTGGATGCGGACCGAGAGGCAGTCTCCTTTGGGCGAAGGAGGCGAACCTCCGTATCGGCGTCGATGTTTTGGTCGATCAGTACGCGGAGAGATTTCGGTCCAATATCATTGCGCATGATATGATCTATGTGAAATCTACGGAAACGACCATTCCTTTGCCGTCTGATTTTGCAGATATCGTGTTCAGTTTAAACGCGATGGACCGTGTCAATGATTTTGCAAAAATGTGCGCGGAAATTTATCGTATTTTAACGCCCGGTGGTGAATTTATTTGCAGCTTCAACCTTGAAATGCCCAAATCGATGTATGTCGCGCAAAAATTCAACCAAAGCCACATAAAGAATACGCTCGGCAATCATTTCAAAATCATTTCATATCGTGTCGCTAAATGGATTGAAGGCGATCCTTATAAGCTGTTTTTTGAAAACGACCCGACTCAAGAGTACAAGGAAGGGGGAAAGGGTTTTCTCTGGCTGCGCGCGATCAAAAAATAAGGATAGGACGCGGATTTGAATTTAAATAATAGCACCAAAAAAACGGGATGAGCAATGAAAGAACTAATGAAGAAAAATCGGCTTAGGATCGATCAGGATTTGAGCGATCCGGATCAGCGGAAAAATTTTACTCCAGCTATGTATGCTCAGTATCAAGTCGTCGTACCGGTAATTTTTCAATATGCTCATGGAAAACTTATTGATATTGGCTGCGGTGACATGCCGTTTAAAAAATTTATTTTAAAAAAGACAACGCAATATGACACGATAGATGTTGAGCGGCGGGTGCCGGATGTTAAGTTCATCGGAGATATCCAGAACATGGCTGTTTTGAACGATCAAAGTTACGATACGGCGGTCTGTTTGGAGGTTTTGGAACATGTGCCTGATCCTTTTAAGGCGATGAGCGAGATTCATCGCATCGTTAAGAAAGATGGCTGTTTGATTTTGTCAGTCCCGCATTTAAGCCGTTTACACGAGGAGCCGCATGATTATTTTCGATATACAAAGTATGGGCTTCAGTCTTTAATTGAAAAAGCAGGGTTTAAGGTCGTATCCATTGTTCCTCAGGGCGGTTTGTTTTGTTTTTTGGGGCATCAGTTTTCAACGCTTTTTTTTAAATAAATGGCTATGTGTCAGGTTGTGTTTTGCGATGGATAATATTTTCGATCAAGGCAAGATTTTTGCCTTGGGTTATGTGGTTATAGCTCAGAAAATATAGTGCTCCCCGGCTGTCTTCCTTAGACGAAATTGAGGGCTGACGGTAAATGGCCTGGGGCGATTCTGGAAAAAGTTTTATGAAGAAGGAGCTTAAAGAGAGATAGCCGGTATGAAGAATTTGGGCATAAGCGAGGCTCACGGGAGAGCGATAAACGCGCGTTGTTGAATCAATTATACGGTTTGCGTTGTTTGTTCTTTG
>JBBRHV010000030.1:0-22262 GCA_038222225.1 Candidatus Omnitrophota bacterium | reverse complement strand
CTATGAAATCATTTGCGTGGATGACGGCTCATCCGACGGCTCATTCGAACTCTTGCAAGATCTTAAACTCCGCTACGCCCCGCTGGTCATTGTGCGATTTTGCGAGAATGCCGGGCAATCCGCGGCCATAGCAGCAGGTTTAAAAATGGCGCAAGGAGAACTGATCGTCACGCTCGATGCTGATCTGCAGAATCCTCCCGAGGCTATTCCATCCCTTTTAGAGAACATGGACGGGGTGGACGCGGTTGTCGGCTGGAGAAAACCACGGAAGGACTCTTTCCTCAAACACATGGGCAGCCGTATCGCCAATAGCACCCGACGGCTGCTCCTGCGGGATCCTTTTCATGATAACGGCTGCATGCTCAAAGCCTTCCGACGTCCTGTGATCGCTGATCTGGCCATGTTTGAGCATATGATCCGTTTTCTGCCGAATTTAATCCAGATCGCCGGGTACCGGGTAAGAGAAATCCGCGTCTCCCATGATCAGAGAAAACACGGCCGGTCAAAATACAAAACCTTTTCTTTTTCCGGGATCCGTTCTTTTCAGGACACCCTGTTCGTAAAAGCTTTGAAGAAACGCGCCTTATCCTATAAAATCGAAACGATCATTCCATGATGCCCATACCCTCGCTTCTCAAAAAACGCGTTCCGTCAGCCACCGGGCTGCTGCTGGCCCTGGCCCTGCTGGGAATCCTTTTGCGGCTGGCCTATGTCTGGGAAGTGGGCCATCATCCCCTCCTGAATCTGGCCTTACCCGGCACAGATCAGTTTATCTATGACCTGATGGCCCAAAACCTCAACGCCGCGCATCCTTTAAGCATCCAAACGCCCGTAAATTTGATCACGGTCCATTTTGTCCGCTTCGTCTATCATGTCTTCGGAACGAACCCCTTCTCCCTGTACATGGCTTTTTTTGCGCTCAGCATGATCAGCGTTATTTTTTTGTCCGTAGCCGGAGGCCTGCTCTTCGGGTGGCACAGCGGGCTTTTGGCCGGAATTCTGCTGATCTATTACCGCATGAACTTTTTTTATGACGCGATCATTGACGGAACCGCGTTATCGCAATGTTTGCTGATCATGACGCTGTCGCTATACGTGATGTATGTCAAAAAACAAAAAACATTTCTCTACGGCTTATTCCTGATCTTTTCCCTGCTGTTATGTTTGTCGCGGATCTTTTACTGGTTTCTGATCATCCCGACCATCGTTGGCTGCATCATTCATCTTAAACAATGGCAAAAACCCGCGCTGAAAGCAGCCAACATTGTGTTCGTGATCCTGGCGGCTTTGTGCTTTTACCAGTTCCACAGCGCCGACGGCTATTCCCATAAATTCGGCGTTCACTTTTATATCGGCAACCGCGCCGGATCGATCGGCCTGATGGACAGTATCCCAGGCATTCCTTCCACCTCAGAAGGCCTCGCCAAAGATACCATTCTTCAGGCGTACGCAGAAACCGGAAGCCGGGATCATTTAAATCGGTACTGGATCAAAAAGACCTTCGAGTCTTACCGGCAAACCCAGGACAGCTGGCCTGACCTCATACTCAAGAAACTTTCTTATCTGACGAATAATTATGAGACGCATAATATTTCCAGTGTCTATTATTATGAAAAACACTCTCATTTGAAATATTATCCCCGCTTAAACTTCGCGGTCCTGCTGTCTTTGGCGGCCGGCGGTATCGCCCTGGTTTTTTTCAGACATCACCGGGGAGGAAAACTCCTGCTTCTTGCGGTTCTTTTTCTGCTGGTGATGATCCTGTCGATCTTTATCTGTTCGCGCTACCGCATGCCGCTGGTGCCGCTTTTATGCCTGTACGCCGGTTTCGGAATTGATCAGCTGCTGACGGTCTTTAAGGAGAAGAAATATAAAACATCGGCCGCTGTTATCCTGATCGCGCTGATCACCCTGCTGTGGGCGAATCACCCCATTCAAATTCTTCAGAAAGAAACCGACATCCAGACCTGGGAAATGGAAAGCCAGAAAGCCTGGTTCCATTCCGCTGACACGGCCGCCCTTCGGCAGCAATACAAGTCCTGGGACAACCTGACTGATCATCAAAAAATCCTTTTAACAATGCAGCTGGAAAAATCCATGATGCCCTCCGAATTCAATGAAGCGTATCAAGCCATCTTTCCATCCGTGCCGGCCGGCACAACATCCAGGAATCTTTTATTGAGCCTGCGGGCCAGGTTTGAAGAAGAGAATTTCAATTTTCAGGAGGCCTTAAAGATCTGGGAACAATTAGCGCAAGACCCGTTATGGAGCGCGCGGGCACAAGAAAAAATCAAAGAGATAAAAATCGCGGGCCCGCTGCTGGATAAAAATTTTAGAAATCACTAAACCGAACCTCTTTTTTATTTACTAAAGCTAGACCGTCTCTTTAAACTTAAGTATAATATAAATAAGAGAAGTACTGCGACGAGAGAAAAAAACATCACGCTTGTTTATTAAATTAAAAAGGATAGCTTTATGAAAAATCGCGGTTTTACGCTTCTGGAAATCATTATTGTCATTATCATTGTCGGGGTCCTGGCCAGTCTGGCCTTGCCCCGTCTTTTTGCCGCGGTCGAAGATTCCCGTCTTGCGGAAGCCTGGGCGTCAGTCAGTTCCATCCGTTCTTCCATGGAACGTTACAATCTGATGAATAACGGGTCCTACTCAGGACTCAGCGTCGGACCTGCATATGGACAAGGCGTTTGCGGTACTACTGACTGGTCAGCTCTGGATATTAAAGATCCCGCCTGCTCTCCCAATGCCCACTTTGGATATCAGGTGGTGGGGGTGTCCGCGGATACTTACTATCTCTATGTTTGGCGCAATAGTTATGAGTGTTCAGGCTGCCCTACTGACAATATATTTTTGATCTATTACAGACCTACGGGCATTACCACCTGCGGTTACGGCAGATATGACGGCAGGTTTCCCGCCTGCACATAATAATAGGGACCGACACTGTCCCCTCTATTTTATTCTTCTATTACGGCTAGAGACATCTTTGTCCCGGAAGAACATAACCCGAGCCGCCGCAATTATCCATACACCCCCCCGCACAAGCTGCGGTTGATCTGGCCCGAAATGGCCCGGTTCCGCAAATACACCCCGAAGATGATTCATAGAAAATAAAACTGCAGCCATTGCCCCCGTCCTTTATACTGCGGTATGCTGCCACTCCGTATCGCCCCGAATCATATGGATACGCAATATAAGTAAAATGCGCCCCGGGAGACCGGCTGGGATCCTCTGCCACAAGCGTGTCCGGCTTGCTACACCAATTTAAGTGACAATCCGTATAATTTTCCCCTGACATCAAAGAACATGTTTCCATAGACCGCCGCAGGCTCGCGATTGACGCCAACGCCTCAACAGCTCGAGTGGATTCAACCGCTTGGAAAAGTTTCGGCAAAGCAATGGACGCCAAGACCGCAATAACAATAATCACGATGATCAATTCTAAAAGAGTAAATCCCCGCTTATGCATGAACCGAGAGCCCTCCTGGTGCTCCTATCTCCCATCTTCTCGTCTGTGCCTACCCTCAAAGATTTCCCCTTAAGCCTTATTTCAAAATGTCCTCTTCTTCAATGGATGATGTAATCCCGTAACGGCCCGGAGCAATGATATCATTAGGATCAAGCGCCCGCTTTAGAGTTTTGAGAACTCTCTTTTTTCCAGCGTCTCCGTAGGTGAGCTTGGCCATATTCAGGACTGATGAACGGTAAAGTTCGATCCCCTCCCGCTTGAAAGTCATTTTGAGTTCTTCGTACAATTGATGGGCGCGCCGGGTCTGTTCATCATCCCGGCGGTCAAAGTGAATACTGAAGATCCCCACGATCTGCTCCGGCCGGATCAGGGTGATGGTGACCGGCATCTCAAAATGATATTGATCAAAGATCTCCTGGGCCAATTGGACCATGCGCCGAACTCTGTCTCCTTCGGCCGGAAGCGTGGGCGCAAACCAGATCAGGCCGATATCCGCAAACTCATCGACCCGCCAACCCATGCGCTGGGTCAAATGGTCGGTCGGCACGCCTTTCATCAGGCCGTGCAGTTGCTGATAGGATTCAATGTTGTCCTCCAGTTTTTTGAAAGACGCCAGCGCGCGCTTGAACGGCGACCGGCATAATTTCTGCATCTTTTCCAGCCGGGCGTCATCAAAAAACTCGACCCGGCCGATCGTATGAAACGCCAGCTGGATCAATTTTTTCTGGGCCGCCATTTCCAGTTTGGAGCCGTAAAGCCCTCCCATCACAGACCACTCCCCGGCGCTGATCATCGGGGTCTTCAAGAGCTCGACCGCCTCTGCGTTGCTCATCAGTTTGTCTTTAAATTCCGACGGGCAGGTATTGAGAAGCATAAACGAACGCAGCGCGTTGACCACATGTGAAAGATTCAAGAGCACTCCCTGCAGCGCCAGAATATTTAAAACATCGATCACCTTTTCAAGATTCGCATTTTCCCGGACGCTCACGATAAAGGACTCAAAGCACTCCGGTTTCGGGACCAAAGAAATGCGCATCGCGGTCACAATCCCGAAATTGGACTGAACGGCGATGCCGCTTAAATCCGGCCCCAATCCAGGAAAGGCCCCGGTTTTGAAGACCTGACCGCTGCCTAAAACCATTTCCACATCGGTGAAATGCGCGCGGCGGTTGCCCTTAGGCGTGTGGCCGAAACCACCTTCCAGGGTGTTGCCGATGATGCTTGATTCCAATCCGGCGCCGGTGGTATCCATCCAGAACGGCACATCCTTTTCGATCAGAAAATCATACAATTGTTTTTGCGATACGCCGGGCTCGATCACCACATATCCATGACGCTCATTGAGCTCGCGAATCGCGTTCATGCGTTCCAAACTGACCAGCATCACCCCGTTGATCGGCGGGACACAGCCGCCGTAGCCGAAATTCTGGCCGCGGCTGAATGGATATAAAGGAATTTTATGCTGATTGGCTTTACGGACAATATCGCGGACTTCTTCCAGCATCGACGGATACAGACAGCCTAAAACCTCGCGCTTGACCCCTAAGGTGTTGGACAAAAGTGCTGAGAGCGTTTCAGGATCCCGGCAGACATGGCTCTCTCCCAAAAGGCTAATCATATCTTCAAAAAATAAATCCAATGGATCGCTCACGGGCCTCTCCTTTTTTACAAATCTCTAACGTATTCTATTGTACACAGAAAAAGGAGAATGGAAAATGGAAAATGGAAAGCCAAAACAACCTACGAAGTTACAACTTCGTAGGTTGAAATGGCCACAACGAAAAAAAAGAAAAAAGAAGGGAAAAAGAAACAAATCGAGGACGCTTGATACTGCGACACTGGGACACGCCCAAACAACCTACGAAGTTATAACTTCGTAGGTTGAAATGGCCAGGCCCCTTCTCGTGCCGCAATACCGCAATGCTGCCGTGCCGTAGTGCCTCTTCCTATCTTTTAAAACGTCACACTCGCCCCCACCCGGAAGGTGCGCTCAGACGCCGGATAATAATCCTTTGTTAAACTTCCCACCGCCTTGCTCACATAGGAAAAATATTTCTCGTTCAAAACATTGTCCACCGCCAGATAAACTTGATAATTCGTGCGGCGGTAAGCCAGCTTGGTGTCCAGCACGATATTGTCTTTCACCTTGGCGGTTTCATTCAGGGTGTCATTGATGGCAAAACGGGAGCCCGCATAACGCGCGGTTGCCGAAATATCATACACATCCCAAAACCCGCAGGAGGTCCCGGCCGTCCATTGATTGTTGGGGACCATAGGGATCTGTTTTCCGTCATTAGGGCCGTTCAAAAATTCCGGCTCCTGATAAGTATAACTTGTAAAAAATTCCCAGCGACTCAAAGCATCCACCTCCACGATCTTCAGAAGGTCAGTCCGTTGCTCGAGTTCGATCCCCAGACGGCGGGTTGTATCATAATTGCTGTTGCTGCCATAGCCTCCTCCGGATTTCGGATCGAAAAAGATCTCGTCGTCAATCTCGATCCAGTACGGCGTGATCCCAAAAGTGGTCGTATCTTTAAAATTATGTTTTAACCCAACCTCATACTGAATCCCCTGCTGCTGTTTGAGGCCGGTATTCAAACCCGTCCAGGTGTCATACCATTCATCGGTGGCCAAAAACCGGAAGGTCTGCTCGACACTGGCGTAAATGTTTGAGCCCGGCGCGTACTCATGCTTAAACCCCAGCATCGAAACCTGTTCATCAGCCGTTTGCTTTTCATAATTGGGAGTCCCGTTGCGCTGATCAAAGGTGTAATCGGCGCGCTGGTAGCGCGTGCCGGCGTTGACAAAAGAATCGGTCAAAACCTCAAATTCACCGAACACATAAGCGCCGAATTCTTTTTTGCTGATGGTCATGTCATCGCTGTTAGAACCACTGCCCCAGATGTCATTATCCACATCATAAAAATCCGTTCCGGTAACAAAACTGACCTCATGGCCCAGAACCTCCTGATTAAAGGTGTACTTGCTATTCAGGCCCAGGGTATCAATCATGCGCTTGGTCCCAAAATCATAGGCGGCAAACTCCGCGTAGGTATCACGGTTGCGGTAAGAAAGATCAAACACCAAATGCCCCAAATCCAGATCTTCCGGCCAGGGGGTCGTATCCAGCCGCAGGTGCACATTGCGGTCTTTGGTAGACCCGAAGTCCTGATCATCCGCCGAACCCCGACGTCCGAGCGTCTGAAGTTCCGTATCGTTTAAGCCGCCCGGAAGGCCGTAATCATCTTCATGCCAGGAGGTCATCAGTTCAGCTTTGAGAAGATCGGTCAGGATCCAGCCCAGACGCCCGTCATAATCCTTGCTTAAGACATCGCTGTTGGAACGGTACCCTTGAGCATCGGCATAGGACGAATACAGGTAATAGGAAAAATCGTTGCGGCTGCCGGACATCTCGGTGTCGGCGCGCCTTTGGTCAAAGCTGCCGTACTCCGAACCCAAACGGACCTTCAACGGTCCCTTGCCTTCTTTGGTAATGATATTCACCACACCGCCCACGGCATTATCCCCGTAGAGAACCGACGCTGCCCCGCGAACCACTTCAATGCGTTCAATGGTCTCCAAAGGCACCTGCAGATAATCCGCGCCCGAAAGGTCAATGGAGTTGACCTTACGGCCGTTGACCAAAACCAGAACATTCATCGCCGCGGTATCATTGAACCCGCGGATATCCACCATGGATGTTTTCGCGGAACTTTTATCATACACATTGAGCCCCATACGTTCCTGCAGAAGGCCGGCCACATTATGGGCGCTGCTCGTTTCGATATCTTCGGAAGTAATGACCGAAACATCGGAGGTCAAATGATAATCCATCTGGGCCAGGCGGCTGGCCGTGACCACAATGCGGTCCAGGTCCACCTTCTCCTCGGCGGCCCAGACTGAAAAGTCCAACCCGGCCATAAAAATAACTAGAATAAAAATAAAGGCAACAGCCCCCTTTCTATAAAAATGACTGTTGCCTTTATAAACCGCGCACACATTCAAAACATTATTCATATACAATCCCTTTCTCATTTTTAAAGGCGCCTATTTTCGCAAAGGACTACGGGGGTTGAGTTGCTGATTGAGTTGAGTTGTTTAACTGCTTAACCACTCAACCGTTTTGCCGCGATCACCCTCTCTCCCTCTTCCCCCGCAGTTTTGCCTTCGAGCAAAACTACAAACGCGGGGGTTTTATTCGCCGCGATCACTATCGCGGCGAATAAAAAAAACCCAACCAGACATTTTTTTGTCCGATTGGGATTGCACCCTGAATCTTCACCCCAAATTTATCGCGCCTATTGCTGTCACCCGCAGCAATACAACCACGTTAAAATACCGGCAGGTATTCTGACTCAGGTTTTTATTCTGATAGGAGAATGGAGAACAGAATATAGAGAACGGATAAAAACCAAAAACAAAAGGCAACAACCAATCTTCAAAAATCTTACTGTCTTTCTTTTAAATATTTTTCAGATGCCGTTTTTAGTTTTTCTGTTATCCGTTCTCCATCCTCCGCATTCCATCTTCCTGTCAAAACTTAACCCTCACAGCGGCGGGACCGTGCCGGTTTTGACCGCCCCTTAAACCCAGATTTTCTATTAAAAACCCGCGATCGAAATACGGGAAAAATCTGGGTTTAACCCCGGCAGCTTTGATTAAATCTCTTCGGGATTTAATCAGCCGGGCCCGTAGGGCTGGATTTTGCTACTGCAAAATCCAGGTTAAAATTTTTAAGAGGTCCCCCATTCCGCGGGGAGCTTTCCCTTTTGATCCTTGGCTTTCGCGCAAAGGAACCGGTACACAATTTTTTAAAAAATCTCGCTAGGCTGTTGCCAGACGCGGAAAACGTTTGGCCGCCAGCTGATAAGTCGCCCATAAAATACAGCTGTACATCAGCGTGCTGAAAACGGCCGCTCGGAAAAACGGAATCGCTACGATATAACATTGGCTGAATCCGGCCAGTGTCTTCGGATACATCACCAGCCATGACCCGAAATTTGTGATCACAAAAAATAAAACCGCCGACACAAAGCTCATGCCTAACGAACGGCCGAAACTGCGGTCCTCACTTCTTAAGGATCCCAAAAGGCTGACGAGGAGAATGCTTCCCCAGGTGAAAAAAATCATATTATGCATCCCGATCAGAAGATCAGAAAGGATCATCATCGTGACCGGCACCCAGACTGCCTGGCCTTTTTTCAGGTACATGCCTCCGAAGAGCGCCAAGGCGATCACCGGTGTAAAATTCGGTTCATGAAACATGATCCGGGATAAGATCCCAACGGCTAGTATCATAAATGCTAACATGTTCTGCTCCTTTTTGATGCCTCTATATTACAATAAAATCTCTTCAATATCTGCAATTTTTTTCATTTCTAACAAGACCTTGGTTTGGACCTGAGCCTTATGAAGATCAATACGGGAAATCGCCTTCTGGACCTTAGGAATCAAATGGGAATCTATGCTGAAAGCACGCACACCGATCCCCAAAAAATACGGCAAATACCGTTCATCATAAGCCATATCCCCGCAGACCGCCACCTCTTTGCCATAACGACCTACCGTATCTACCACCCGCTTGAGTGCCCTAAGGATCGACGGGTGATGGGGCAAATACAACTCGGCCACTTTTTCATTGGTGCGGTCAACAGCGAGCATATACTGAATGAAATCATTGGTGCCGATGCTGAAAAAATCCGCCTCCTGCGCCAACTCATCCATGATCTCCAGAACCGCGGGAAGCTCAATCATCATTCCGACGGCAGGACTCTGATGACAGGGAATCTTTTCCGCGTTCAATTCTTCAATGCTTAGAGTCACTTGCTGGCGGGCATCCAGAAATTCATCCACCGATGAAATCATCGGAAACATGATCTTCAAATTTGCTCCCTCCCCGGCACGCAAAATCGCCCTCAACTGCTGACGAAAGATCTCCTTATGACGCAGTGAAAAGCGGATCGAACGCATCCCCAAAAAAGGATTCTCCTCCTGGCCATAATCATAATACGAGAGAACTTTGTCTCCGCCGATATCCAAAGTCCTGAAGGTCACCTCTTTGCCCGGCATTTCCTCCACAAGCTTCTTATAAATAACAAACTGTTCCCCCTCCGATGGAAAATCGGTCCGGATCATAAAAGGAAATTCTGTCCGGTAAAGCCCAATCCCTTCGGACTTAAAGTCGCGTGCCACATTCAAATCACACAACAGATTGATATTGGACAGCAAAACAACACGCGTTCCGTCAAGTGTATGCGTCTGCGCCAAGACGTCATCCTTGATTCTTTGGATAGCCTCGGCGTTTAAGGCCGTCTGCTTGAAATTTTGCAGGACCGCGTCATCCGGGTCAACATAGATATTGCCCTGAACTGCGTCGAGTAAGATATGCGTTTGCGGCCGGATCTTCAAGAGACGCGCTTCTTCCACAAAGACCAACGGGATCTCCAGGGAGCGCGCTAAAATCGCGATGTGCGAAGTCATCCCCCCACTCAAAAGAATAATCCCTTTGGCCCCCAAAGAGGAAAGCTTGAGCATATCCGATGGGAATAAATCCTGAGCAATGACAATCTTATCCCGATAATCATGCCCGGCGGCTGTCCTGCCTGACATGTTTTCCAAAAGATGCAGCCCCACATCTAAAACATCCTGCGCCTTTTCGCGTATATAGAGACTGCTCAGGCTTTCAAATTTGTGCACATACTGATGAACAGTTCTGCGGACAGCGTCAACGGCATTGCGCCCAGCTTTGATCTGATGCGTGATCGAATCAATGAACGGCTTGTCCTTAAGCATCAAGATCTGCGCCGTAAAGATCAACGAGGCCACATCAGAGAGTTTTTCTTCAACTTGAGCCTGAAGCGCTTGAAGGCTGCACTCTGTTTTTTCTACCGCGGCTAAAAAATCCTTAACCGTATACGCTCCGGTCCCAAAATTTTTCTCTGTCATAAAAAAACGGCGTTTATCTTCGAGCACCACAGCTTCTCCCAGCACCACCCCAGACGCTCCTGAGCGCCCTTTGAGAAACTTTAACGGTTTCTCCTCCAGCTCAATCCTGAGATCCCCGCCTTTTTTTTCAATCGATATCAAGATCTTGGCGGTTTCAATCGTTGTGGCAAGCTGTGATGTGATTGCCTTGAGTGTGTTGATGTCCTCCTCATTGAAATAATGGCTTTGCGCATTCTGCACCACCATCACGCCGATCCGATTGTTCCCGCGCAAAATGGGCACCGCCAAAAATGAATCATAGGCCTCCTCACCGATCTCAGGAAAATAGCGGTAACCGGGAATTTTGCTGGCCTCACGTTCACAGATCGGGCGCATTTCTTTTAAGGCCAAACCGGTCAAACCTTCCCCTAATTTCAGCCGCACATAATCGACCGCTTCCGGCTTTAACCCTTTGGTCGCCTTCAAAATCAATTCCTGAGCGTCTTCAAAATAAAGATAGATCGAACAGACCTGCGACTGCATGTGCTGGGCGACCAGCTCAGCCGAACGCTTCAAAAAATCCTCCAAGCATAGCGACTGGGTGCAGGCCCCGCTCAATTCTCCGATATCACAAATGAGTTGTGTATGATCGCGTTTCATAGGGGCATATTGTACAGGAAAAATAAAAAAGACACAAGGACAAGAAGATGGCAGAAAATGACAGAAGATGACAGAAGATGACAGAAGATGGCAGAAAATGACAAACGGAAAAAAACTAGGCCACTGACCCACACTGGGGGGAGGGGGCCGCCCTAAACAACCTACGAAGTTACAACCTACGAAGTTGGAGCGGCCATTCCCCAGCTAATTTGCGGGTTTGACGAAAAAGTCCCGGAGAAGTTTATTTCTCCGGGACTTTGAGGAAAACATGCCGATTGCTGCAAGCAATCGGTTCACTGAGTTCCCCGTGTGGAACTCAGTGGAACAAATTGGTCGGGAAGCCGGGATTCGAACCCGGGACCCCATGCTCCCAAAGCACGTGCGCTAGCCAGCTGCGCTACTTCCCGAAAAATACTTAAAAATCTTTTTACCCACCACGTGCGCTAGCTTCAACCAAAGGCTTTCAGCCAAAGGCTTTCAGCCAAAGGCTTTCAGCCAAAGGCTTTCAACCAAAGGCTTTCAGCCAAAGGCTTTCAGCCAAAGGCTTCAAACAAGAGCCGATCCACCTCAGAAAAAATCTGCTTCCAGCGGACACTACGCTACTTCCTGAAAAACGGCATTCATGATCAACGGTCAGCAAAACCCGAAAATCCACTCAAAACAACTCCATTCTTCCGCCACACGAAAGAGCTGCGATTATAACACAGGCGTTCTGTTTTTTCAAATGGGAAAAATTTAAAAGAAAGGCAAACGGCTTCTAAACCTTTATTCCATCCAGCCTGACTGAGAATTCTATTCCTGCAAAAACGCGGCATCCTTTTTCATCATTCAAAACCCCGCATAAAAACCCTTAAGGCGAAAACGCATAACAGCAATCCACTCCGGCACCGCAAACAGCGTCCTGCAGCTCTCTCCAAGTCGTATACTTGGTATACCCTGTCGGGCATGCTGTGACCGTTGGCTCAAACTCGTATCCCTCTGGGCATGCGCATGTGCTGTTGTCAACTGGAGCATGCTGAGGTTCTATACATTCTGCTAAACATTTATACTCTGTGTAGGGCGTTCCCAGCGCAGTCAAATCCCCTGAACAATTATCAACATATAGCGTATCTGCAACAGCACCCACATCCACATTATATGCGGCAGGGTCACACCACCTCGATTTGCTGGCATCGATTTCTGCAGAACACCCGTCCGTACAACTGCTCTGAATAGCCCAAAAAGGCTCCCAATTCTCGAAGCTATTTCCGCCGCAATATCGGTCGAACAACCCAAGTTTCACCATAACCCCGCCGACCTCCAGTTCCCCGCAGGTCCCGCTCCAAACCGCTTGCGTGCAGCAGCTATACCGTCCGCAATTGCTCCAAGCCGCGTCGATTATCGTAACAACTCCGCCCCCATCTATTGTCCCTCGCGGATATTTTCCTGACCTGAGAAAACAACTATTCCAAGATTCATTAGTCGAAGGCTCCTCCGTTGCACAATAAGATTCTGCTCCTAACCCGGCGCATACTGCGCCAGGACAATCTTGATACACAATTTGAATTTGGGTCGGTGAACAAAGCCCGCCGCAACCCAGGATATTCGGAGTAGCCAGCTCAGAACAGATACACCCCGGCAAACCCAACCCCGTATCTTCCGGCGCCTGCTTATCAAATCTCTCCTGAAAAGAGTCTGTCACCTGTTCGTCAGCATCATGAAAATAGGCATTGATCGCGCGGTTGACATACCCTCCCATAAAAGTAATGCCGATGATAACCATAACCGCTACAGAAATATATTCTAATGAAACTTGCCCCTGCCTCTTGAAAAGCCCCCTCATATCGCCGCTCCTTTGGAAAGATAGCAGAAAATCCAAGACATATTAATCTAAGATAAGTATATCATATAGGAATAAAAAAATATAAAAAAGGGCGAATTTTTAAAAATTCGCCCTTTATATGACTATTAAAACCCGCTTCTTATTTAGCCATCTTTTCCGCCAGCGCAACCACGCGGCAGGAATATCCCCACTCATTATCATACCAACCGCAAACCTTGATCATGTTTCCCAAGGTCATCGTTGTGCCCGCATCAAAAATACAAGAATGCGGATTGCCGACAATGTCGATCGAAACAATCGGATCGGTGCAATACTCCAAAATACCCTTCATCGGGCCTTCGGCCGCTTCCTTCATCGCCGCATTGATCTCTTCGACCGTGACTTCCTTTTTCAATTCCGCCACAAAATCCGTGAAAGATCCATCCGGTGTAGGAACGCGGACTGCCATACCGTTCAGTTTGCCTTTCAACTCCGGAATAACTTTCCCGACAGCTTTCGCCGCCCCCGTCGTTGTAGGGATCATCGAAACCGCTGCGCTGCGTGCCCGACGCAAATCGGAATGCGGAAAATCCAAAATCCGCTGATCATTGGTATAAGCATGGATTGTGGTCATCAAACCCTTCACAAGACCGAACTTGTCATTTAACACTTTGACCATCGGGGCCAGACAGTTGGTGGTACAGGAAGCATTCGACACAACCTGATCAGAATCCTTCAACGCCTCATCATTCACGCCCAAAACAATGATATTATCAACCTCGTCCTTCGGCGGAACAGTCAAAATGACTTTCTTCGCGCCCGCTTTAATATGCTCTAAACATTGCTCTTTCTTCGTAAACACGCCCGTGGATTCGATGACGATCTCTGCACCGTATTTTGCCCAAGGAAGCTCAGCCGGAGATTTGATCGCCGTGATCGGGATCTCTTTTCCGTTGACCACAATCGAGGACTCTTTGGCCTCCACTGTTCCGTCAAATCTTCCCTGAGTCGAATCATATTTGAGCAAATGAGCCAATGTCTTAGCGCTTGTCAAATCATTGATCCCAACGATTTCAACATTCTTGTTCTTTGCGGCCACGCGAAACACCATCCGTCCGATGCGGCCAAACCCGTTAATCCCGATTTTTACTGCCATGTCTTCCTCCTTCTTGATACATCCTATCTCGTTTTACGTGATTTAACTTAAATCGACATCTCGCAGGTAGCCAGCAGCTACTGCCGGCGATGTCAATACCTGATACAACCCGGTCCCCCATTCATACCCCTTCACATTCACCAGCTGAGGCATAATTTCGATATGCCAATGATACACATCTTTGTCTTTATACCCAACCGGCGTTGTGTGAATATAAAAGTTATAAGACGCGTTCAAACAGGCCTTCATGCGCGCCAGAACTTCCTTGATCATTTGAGCCAACGGCATCAAATCCTCTTCGGATAAAGCAAAAAAATCCGGCTGATGATTTTTGGGCATAATCCACTGCTCAAAAGGAAAACGCGGAACAAACGGAGAAAATCCGATAAACTTATCATTTTGTGCAATAATACGTTCCTCATCCGCATATTCCTGCTCCAAAATATCACAGAACAGGCAACGGCCGCGGAATTTGTGATAATTGGAGGATCCCTCGAGTTCTGCGTCCACCAGTTTCGGCACCATGGGCAGCGCGATGATCTGCGAATGGGCATGCTCAACCGAAGCTCCGGCCGACTCACCGAAATTCTTAAAAACCAGAATATATTTGAAACGCTTGTCTTTTGCCAGATTGGTTCCGCGATCCAAATACATCCGCAAAATACAGATAATTTCCTCCGGAGTCAAATCCGCCATGTCCCGGTTATGATCCTCTGTTTCAACCACAACTTCATGCGCGCCGATCCCGTTAGAGAGATCATAAATACCGATCCCGCGCTTATCCAGACCGCCTTCGATCTTAAGCGCCGGAAATTTATTAGGCACCACGCGTGTTACCCATCCGGGAGAATTCGGCTGTGAAGCATTGAGCCGGATCGCGGCCACTTCCGGTGGAGTATAGCCTTCCCGGCCCGAGCAAAATTGGCAAACACTCTTCTGTTTGCGTTCATGGTCTTCTTTCTCATAGGCCATCGGCGTCAGCGATTCCTGATCACTGGCAACCACCACCCACTGCCCGATAATAGGATCCCGGCGGAGTTCAGGCATGGATATCCACCTTTCGTAAGAATTCCGCGGTGTCTTCCGGCGGAATCGAGCAGATATAAAATCCGGACCCCTTTTCAAACCCGGCAGCCTTGGCAAGCTTCGGAATGATCTCAATATGCCAATGATAATCTTCTTCGATCGTCTGCCACTTAACACCTTTGCGTTTGCGGCGCAACGGGGCCGTGTGGATCACATAATTATAGGCCGGATCATCCAGCCCCAGCTTAAATCGCAACAGCGTATCTTTCAAAATAAGGGCCAAATCCGCCTCTAGACCGGCGGCGCCTTCTGCGAAATCACAACTGTGTCTTTTCGGGACAATGACCACCTCAAAAGGAAACCGCGGAGCGAACGGCGTGAAAGAAACAAAGTGTTCCGTTTCCTTAATAATGCGCTCCCCGTTTGCGATCTCCTGCCGGTACATATCACAGTACAAACACCGCTCATGATAATCATAATATTTTTTTGCGCCGACCAGTTTTTCCTTCACCCGCAAAGGGTTCACGGGCGCGGCAATGATCTGCGAACGGGCATGGCCGATAGGGCGGCTGCCGGAAGCCAAACCATAATTTTTATAAGCAAACACATACTGCAGATTGGTGTCTTTCTCAAGGTCTTTAAAGCGCGCCACATACGCCTCCATCACCCGCTGGATCTGCTCTTTGGAGAGGTCTGCCATATTGGCAATATGTTCCGGTGTCTCAATGACGACCTCATGGACGCCGTAATTGTCGATCACATCATAAAGACCGAACCCATGACGCTTAAATTTTGTCTCCATGGAAAGAATCGGCGTTCCGTTAGGGGAGACTTTCACCAGCCAATCATCCGCTCCCCCGCCTTGCGGGCGGACAGCGTAAATCTCAGGATCGGTATTACGGCAGAAAGGACAATCTTTTTTATTCCCGAAATCCACATTCTGATAGGTCACAAAATTGCCCGGACGACGCGCCCGTTCGGTGGCAATAATCACCCAACGGCTTACAACCGGATCTTTTCGTAATTGCGGCATCACTAAACCTTTTCTGAACAAAGGCGAGCCAAAATCACCCCTCCCTTTGTAAATTTATATTCCCTCTCTACGAGTCGTAGGATTATATCATATGTCTGTTTGACTGCAAATAGAAAATCTAAATCGCGGGCGAAGAAAAAATATCGCCGGCCTTGACCTCATGCCCGACGCCAAAACTGTGAGCATTCATCGGTTTAGCGGAATCCAGCTGAAGGCGCTTAATCAGGATCTGCCCTTGACCGCAGGCCACCACAAAGCCTTCCGGAAGGGTGTGAATGATCTCTCCGGGAAGCCCCCGGAGAAGGGTTTCATCAAAAACCCCTGTTTCTAAAACTTTCAACCGTTTCCCCTCAAACCCGGTAAACGCTCCCGGCCAAGGCGAAAGCCCCCGCACCTGATTATGGATATCAACCGCTGAATGAGACCAATCGATCCGCCCCAGCTCCCGCGTCAGCTTGGGCGCAAAACTCACCTTCGCTTCATCCTGAGGCTCAAATACAGCTTGTCCCGTCTCAATGGCCTTCAATGCCTCGATCAGAGCCGCCGCTCCGAGCTTGGCCAGCCGTTCCTTCAGCTCCTGCGCATTGACCTGCGGATCAATCTCCAAACTTTTACGGAGCATCACATCCCCCGCGTCCATCCGTTCATTCATCCGTATCACACTCACCCCGGTCTCTTTGCGGGCGTGCAGAATGGCCCAATCGACAGGCGCGGCACCGCGGTATTGCGGAAGAAGCGAACCGTGAACATTCAGACAGAATTTTTTGGGGATGCTTAAAACTTCCGGCGGCAAAAACAAACCATAGGCAATCACAACAAAGACATCCGCGTCAAATTCTTTTAAACACCCGCAAATGTCAGGTCCCTGCAGACTTTCCGGCTGCAAAACAGGAATGTTCTGCTCCAAGGCAAGCATTTTAACCGGCAGCAACGAAATATTCATTCCCCGTCCACGGGGCCGGTCCGGCTGAGTTACCACGGCGCTCAAATGATGCCCGTCACGGATCAGCCGCTCCAAATTCGTTGCGGCAAAATCATCAGAACCGAAAAAAACAATATTCATAAGAATCCTTTTTAGAAAAGCGTACAGCGTAAAGTGAAAAGTGAAAAGTGAAAACCTAAAAAATAAAAGGAGATAAATCGAAACAATTCAAAACACATGGAAATAAAAAACCCGACATGTTAAAAACATCAAAGAACAAAATACATAGGAATAGAAAATCCAAAATCCAGAAACACCCCACATCAAAAAAATCATAGCACTTAAATAAGCCCGAACTCTTCAATCCATTCATACTTCTGCTTTTTTATTTCTATTTATTTCACCGCATTTCAATATGTTTCAATGATGTTTCAATGTGTTTCAATCGTCTTTCAATTATATCTAGCTTATTATTAATTGTTTATTTTTCTGTTTCTCTCGAGTGTCTTAGTGTTCTGTTTACGGATCCACCTGCACCGTCGTCACCACCCCCGCCTTACGCCTGACGCTTCTTAAAACCTTCCGGACAATCGCCACATCGCGTTCCGCATGCGGGCTTTTAAAAATTATAATAAAACGATACTGATCGCGCAACTTTGATTGAAAATCTTCCTGCGGTTCATGGATCTCAAGTTCTTCCTGATCCGCCTTTAGAAGATGTTCATAGATGTCCTGGCTCTGGGCCATGGCCCGTTCCTGCTTTGGGCTGCGGCACACTACCGAGATCAGGTGCGCGAACGGCGGCAGCATCAAACCCCTGCGTTTTTCCATTTCACCGGCATAAAAAGAATCCAGATCAAAATTCCGGATCTTCAAAAAAACCTCTTGGTCAGGATCCCAGGTCTGCACAAAAACCGCCTCTGTCGCCCAGCGCCGTAACGCGGCTAATTCCGAAAAGACCTTCTGGCTGCTGCGGAAATCCGTACGCCCAAGTTCGCTGTCAATGTCCAGAACAGCCGCCACATCCGGCCGCCATGACTGATCAATCTGAAAGACCGCCTGGGTCCCGATACACAGATCCATGGCCTTGGGAACCGTCTTTCGCTTGCGATCAATCACGCAGATCCTGGCCTGCGGTACCAGGCGGGCCAAGTCGCTGGCGACCCGGTCAACCCCTCCCCCGGCAAACTTTAAACCGCTCTTCTTGCAGGACGGGCATGTCAGCGAGATCGCTTCACTTTTATGGCAACGGGGGCACACAAATGTTTTCGCTTCTTCATTATAACAAAACGCCACCTCGCAGCGCGGGCAGCGCACCACAAATTCACAATGCGGACAGTGCGTAAAAGTTCCAAATCCCCGACGGTTCAACAGGACCAGCACCTTTTTGCCCGCGGTGACCGCGTCCGTTAAGGCCTGAAAGATCGGCACCGAAAAATGCAGGCTCCGTTGAGGCTTATAATTTCTCAGATCCACACAGACAAACCGCGCCGCCGGAAACGAATCCGAATGCCGGACAACCGTCCATTGTTCCTGCTGCGCATACCTCCACAGCTCCACGCTGGGCACTTGCGCTGTAAACATCAACGAGCACCCCTCTTCCGAGGCGCGCATCCGCGCGACCTCACGCGCATGATAAAACGGCGTCTGATCTTCCAGATATCCGTAATGGTCTTCATCGCTGAGAATGATCAGCCCTAAATTCCGAAGCGGCAAAAACACGCCGGAGCGCGCAGATACGACGATGCGCGCCTCCCCGGTCCAGACGCTCAGCCATTGTTCGATCTGTTTTTTCCCGGACTTGCCGTCAAAATACAAAACCTGATCCTTAAATTTCTGTTCCAGAATCTGATAAAACTTTTTAGCGGAATCCGCGTCCGGCGCCAAACACAAAACTCCTCGTCCCTGCGCCCGGACCTCTGCGATCTCCTTGAACAGCTGCTCCTGAATATGCGCATCCGACATAAAACCCAATACCAAATTTATAGATTGAAAAAACGATCCCCCTTTACCGGATGAACTTTCCTGCTCTTGCCGGCACCGCAACGGCAAAGCCTTTCGCTTGCGCACCGAAAACGGCAACGCTGTCTCAACAGCTTCTCCCAGCGAACAGCCGTAATGGGCGGAAATGGCTTTCATTAAAGCCAGCTGCTGTTCATCAAAGATCGGCTCCTCATCTAAAATCTTGATCAGGGTCTTTAGATTCTCAAAATCAGACTCCCGGGAAAACCCGACCACATAACCGGTCAACTGGCGTCCCGCGAAAGGGACCGAAACCCGATGCCCGACGGAGATATTCAGCTGATCTTGGTCCGCGACTTTATAATCAAAAGGCCCGTCCACCGGAAGGCCGACAACAATTTGTGCGATATTTTTAGTCATCATTTTTTAAAACCCAATAGCGAATAATGAATAATTAATAATTATTGAAATACGCTGAAACACTTAGGAATACATAGAAACAAAAAATCTAAAACCTAAAAACACCACCCGCCGAAAAAATCATAGAACTTAAATAAACCCCGAACTCTTCAATCCGTCCGTATTTCTGCTTTTTTATTTCTATTTATTTCAACGCATTTCAATATGTTTCAATGTATTTCAATCATGCTTCAACCATATTTCCTCAATATTCCTAAACCGTCCCCCCGTCTCCCATCTTCTTCTTTTCTGTCTCCGCACCTCAGCGTCCCAGTGTCTTTCTTTTCGTAATCCGTATGTCTTGTGTCGCATTCTACCACAGTTTTTCCCTGCTGGCTTTGATTAAAAACCTGCACGCGAAAGAGGTCCTGACCCGTCCCTGATGACGTTCACAACGCGGATCCCTGATCCTGTCTTGGATAATTCATGTGCGAAGTAAGGCGAGAATGTCTCTTACGGCGTCCGGTTTGCCCAGCTCTCTGGCCCTGGCCCGTGCGGCTTGAAATTCCTGCGGATCATTTTGATAGCGTTTCAGGATCTCTGCAATGCCTTCCGCCGGACAATTGCTGATCCCCACGCCTTGACGGGCAAGGACCCGGACATTGTTTTCTTCCTGTCCGGGAATCGCGCTGAAGAAAATCAGCGGCAAACCCATAACCAAACTTTCCGAAATCGATAAACCTCCGGGCTTGGTAATCATCGCGTCTGAAACAGCCATCAGCTCATCCATATTATCCACCAACCCATAAACCTTCACGTCAGGCAGAGCCTTGGCGTTCATGCGCTTATATAAGGCGGCATTGTGGCCGCAGACCACCAGCACTTGAATCCCTTTCAAACACGCTGCGACCTGCTCAATGGGACCAAATCCGAAAGAACCGGTGGCAATCAAAACTGTAAAAGGCCCTTCCTGAACGCCTAATTTCTGTTTTAACGCTGAACGATCCTTCAGACCTGAGAATTTCTCATTGACCGGAATCCCGGTCACATGCACGGCCGCCGGATCAACGCCTAAACTGATGAGTTTTTCCCGCGTATACGGTGAAGCCGCTGTATAGTGATCGATTCCCTTGGATATCCAAATACGGTGAACATCAAAATCCGTCACACACGAAATAATGGTAGAACGGATCTCTCCGGTCCTTTTTAAATACGCGGAAACTTCATTGGGAAGAAAATGAGTTGAAAAAATATAATCAAACTGTTCCTGCTTTAAATATGTATGGAACGCGTAGGCGTTGATCATATTGTAGAACCGGCGGAAATGGACCAGGACCGGCTTCATCCAGGGCAGATCCAAAAATCCGAAAAAAGCCGCCCATACCAGCGGCAGATATTTGACCAGCAAGGTATATCCGCGGGCATACGAATAATGATAGAAGACATTGGTATATTTGAGAACATCCAGATACACAACAGTATGCCCCGAATCCTTTAACCCGTCATAAAGCGCCTCGGCTGCCTTTTTATGACCGGCCCCGGCGGTGGCATAAACAACTAAAATTTTCATAGCGCGGATCTCTTTTCTAGTCCACTGGAAGGTGATAATAATATCGCTTAGGGATCGGAGTTCCGTTGGGAATCACAATGCGCAACGCGTCCATGAGATCTTCAGCCACATAATCCGGCTTAATGATCCATTCATGCGCGACATATCGCCGGTCTTCCCGTCCTGACAAAACAAAGATGGTCTTGCACCCCGCTTCATTCCCCGCTTCAATATCGCTTTTTGTGTCCCCGACAAAATACGCGTCTTTTGCAGAACTCAAAGGTTTGTCGATCATTTCCAAAGCCCTCTGAACAGAGCCGATACGGGGTTTACGGCAATCACAGCCGTCTTCCGGATGATGGATACAATAAAAAACCTGGCGGATCTTGCCTCCGGCCTTGGCAATATCCCTGATCATATTACGGGTGATGTGTTCCAGCTTTTTCTGCGTATAAACGCCCTTGCCGACCCCGGCCTGGTTGGAAACAATAAAAATCTCAAAGCCCTCTTCGGTGAGTTTGCGCAGAGCATCCTTCACTCCGGGCAAAAAACGGAACTCTTTGAGTTTCGTTACATATTTTCCGTTTCCCGGAAACGCATTGATCACTCCGTCACGATCCAGAAATACAACTTTCGAAGCCATAAAGCCCTTTCAGGTCTCAGAAATTCTGCAATTAAAGATTGTAACCTTAAACAGTATACCGATAAACCCTGGGGGGAATCAACCAAAATAGGAAATTTTTTGAAACAGCAATACCGCGCCCCGTAGTATCAATGAGTCTAATCTTGCGGAGGAGCTTTGCGACGAACGCAAGTGTGTTGGCGAATTGACCCCGAGGAGTGACCGGCTTTACGCAGAAAAGCCATTCTGTACGACGAGGGGGTAAAGCCGGCCTGAGAAAGAACCAATGATTTAAAGCTCAGCACTCGCCTAAATTAACGCAGAAACCCATTTATCACAACAGGATCACGAGAATTGAGGCGATTTATTAGAGGCGATTTATTATTACCTTTTAACCCAATAAACTTTCAGCTATCTTTTCAGATTGTTTCTGATCCAAATCCACTATTTTTAAAAGCTCTATTAGACGCTTTCGATCTTTATTTTTCACGGCCTCATCAAATCCCTTCTCTAATCCAGCCTCAAAAATTCTCTCGTTAACAGTCATGCCTGAATAATTCATTTGACCTCCTTAAAACTGCGGGCGTTCTGGAAAAAGTTTTTAGTTTTATTATTCTTATCTTCTGTTCTTACAGAGAGATCTGCTAAAACTACTTGCCTCCCCCTGGCGAAACCATTATTCTAAACAGCATGGAGGTCAAAACCTATGGATCAAATCTCTCGT